>NZ_OY728607.1:1165000-1465000 GCF_963422225.1 Candidatus Trichorickettsia mobilis | reverse complement strand
GCAACCAGCAAAAAAAATTCATTGATATTAGGCCTAGCTGATCATGGTACTTATATTGCCTCTGATGTCATAGCATTTGGTAATATGGTTAGCGATGTTATTTATCTGGAAGATGGCGATAAAGTGATAGTCAAACTAGACTCTTATTATATTTTTGATCAAGATCAAAACATAGTTAAGCGCACTACCAATAAATCATTGCTGCTTGATGAAATATCCAAAAAAGATTACCCTCATTTTATGCTTAAAGAAATACACGAGCAACCAATAGTATTAACCAGAACCATAGATAGATATTTAAAAGAAAAAGGATTGTTTGCTTTAGACATCGATTGGCAGCATGTTGATCGTATTAAAATACTAGCATGTGGTACTGCGTATTATTCAGGATTAGTGGCTAAATACTGGCTAGAAGAATTAACTGATATTAATGTTGACCTGGAAATTGCGTCTGAATATAGGTATCGTGCGGTAGCTAGTAACAAAAATGGTGTCACAATAGTTATTTCACAATCAGGAGAAACGCTAGATACACTCGAAGCACTTAGAAAAGCAAAAGCTGATGGACAAACTATCATCGCAATCACCAATGTAGAAAAAAGCTCGATTGCACGAATATCAGATTATGTATTACCAATAATGGTTGGCGCTGAAATCGGCGTTGCTTCGACTAAAGCCTTTTTAGGACAATTAATGGTGCTAGCTAGCTTAAGCCTGGATATAGGAGTAAAGATTGGTAATCTTACTAGCCATAAATTTGAAACTCTAACAGCACTATTATTATCAGTTCCAACAATGATCAAAGAAATTTTGTTGCAATGTGACGATATTAAAAATATCGCCATGCAAATTAAAGATTTTAAAAGTGCTTTATTTATTGCTAGAGGTAATTTATACCCTATTGCTCTTGAAGGTTCGCTAAAAATGAAAGAATTATCATATATCTACGCCGAAGGCTATGCTGGCGGCGAATTAAAACATGGTGCAATGGCGCTAATTGACAATAACATGCCGGTAATCGCTTTAATGCCTCATCAGACTTTGTTTGATAAAATGTTTTCTAATCTACAGGAAGTAATTGCCCGAGGAGCAAAAGTATTATCTATCGTAAGCAAAAGTGATGCAGATAAAGTACGCGACTATTCTACTTGGATATTACCAATTCCTGACTGCGATCAATTTATTGCGCCCATGATTTATACTATACCATTGCAACTACTGGCGTATTATACCGCCGACTTAAATGGAAATGATATAGACCAACCTCGTAATCTGGCAAAAAGCGTTACTGTAGAATAACCTATATGTGAGCCAGTTCCAGCCGTCTTGCTTGAGGGAGCTTCGCTCCATCAGCTCAGGCGTGGAAACGAGAGTTTTTTGCAATTTCAAATTTTAATTGGCAACTCACGTTATGAACTAACTTTTTTGGATTTTTTCTTTTTTAGCTTAGGTTTTAGATCACATATATTCTGAGTAAGATGTCTAGATAATAATTGGCCAGTATAACCTATGGCTTCTACTCTTCCTAAATCGTCTAGATGAGCTACTAGTTCACTAATATCATCGACTTTAGATTTATTAGCGACTAGCACCCCATCTTCAGTATTAATAACGATAACATTATCAAGACCTATAACAGCTGTTAATTTCTTGCCAGTACTAATATATGAATTTGTAACTGAACGCGCGAATACATCTCCTTCAAAATAATTATTACATTCATCTTTAGTACTGCTACGCCATAATGAGTACCAACTACCCATATCCTTCCATAAAAACTCCGCTTGAACCATAATCATCTGATCTAAATGTTCTATAATAGCATAATCAACCGATATTGGCTTAATGAGATTATAGTAGTCCTTATTTAGCCTAATAAAATCTTTATCTTCAACCGAGCTGACAAAAGAATTATACACTTGTTCAAAAAGGATTAATTGATGCTTCCTGGCTTCTTTAAGCAAAAAATCAACTTTAAAAATAAAAATCCCCAAATTCCAAAAATAACTACCATGCCCCAAAGTAGTCATCGCAAAATAAGCTAAGGCCGTATCTAAATTAGGCTTCTCAACAAATTTCTCTACTATAAATGTGTTAGCATCTATTTGATTTTTGGTTTTTATATATCCATACCCTATATTGGATGATTCTGGTTTAATACCAATAATACATATGCCCAAAGTGCTGACACATTCTAGTGATTTGTTAATGACTGAGATATAGTCTTCTTCACTAGAAATCCAATGATCTGATGGCAATAACATTACCATATCATACCCTGCCTGCTTAGCACTTAATGCTGCTATGATCGCACATGGAGCAGTATTTTTTGATGATGGTTCAGTAATAATGTCAGCTTCTATATTTATTTCTTGTACTTGTTCTGCTGCAATAAATCGATGATTCTCTCCAACAATTATTGTTGGCTTTCCAAATATTTGATTCCTCAGTAATGTTCTTTGTAACAAACTGATTCTATCAAAAATCTTAATAAACTGTTTGGGATAAAGTTGACGTGATAAAGGCCATAACCTAGCACCAACACCACCAGCCATAATCACTGGCTTAATTTTCATAGGCTTATACAACTAATAATATATAATAATATAGGCAGCATGATAAGTTGCCCATAGTATTTGTCAAGTTAAAAGCTTGTTAAGCCCAAGGTCATTTGTACTGAAGTTACTATTTTTTCAACTAACGTCTCCATTACCAAATATAGAATTGCAAACATTAGTAAAACTTGAGCTGGAGTAAGAATAAAAAATACTTGTAAATTTGGCATCAACCTGGATAATATCCCAGCGCCTACAAGTAAAACCATGCCTAATAATAAGAATGGTGAAGAGATTTTAAAGGCTAAAATAAAACTATCATTCACAACATGTGTTACAAATTTACTCATGTCCGATATCTCTAATAATTCACCTGGAGGAAATCTAGTATAACTATCTAAAATTGCTTGAATAAATAAATAGTGAGTATCAGTAATAAATATATATACAGTGGTTGATATTATTAATACATTACCAAATATTGCTACTTGCGAACGTTGTCCTGGATCAAAAAATGTGGCCGCTCCAAGTCCTGACTGCATAGAAATAATCTGCCCTATGGTATGTAAGGATAAAAAATAACATTTAGCACCAATAGTTATAATCAAACCGATCACTACTTCAATGAAAAACAAACTGACATTATATAGCAAATTCTCTGAATATGCTGGTAATGATGACAAGATCAACGGATATAAAACAAAAGTTACCATAATCGCAATAGCAAGTCGTCCTCTCATAAAAACATTATGATCACCAAGAGCTGGAAACATCATAAAAGCTGTGCCGAGCCTTGCAAAAATCAGCATAAATTTAAAAATAAATTCAGTGGTTACTTCTTCTAACATATATATTTAGTTATTTGAGTTGAATTAGCGTTAGCAACCAAAAATATTAGTCATACACAAAATCAAGTTGTACGCAATGCCTAGGAAAAAGTTGATATTAAACGTTATTGTGAGAATGTAAGAAATCGAAGCAACTCAGTAATAAGTCATTTGAACTATTTCTGAATTGCTTCACTAAAACTTTAAAAGTGAGCATTCACGGATTAAAAAATCGTCTGAGCTGAGGAGTGAAAGGACGAAGCAATCCAGTTGAAATCAATGTTTTTTAGCTATTTTCTGGATTGCTTCGTCGTTTCACTTCTCAGCTCAGACGGTGGTTGTAGCTTTGTAAGCCGCTGACTTGCGTTCAATCTTAAAAACTCGTGAACGCTTACCTTTAAAAAATCGATTATTTATTTTTTTTGTTTTCCCGCTGGTGCTGATGAGCCTGTTGGTGCCGATTGTTGAAAACGACTAACCGCCGAACTATTAAGCAAGGTGATACTTACTCTAATATTTTTAGGACTATATTTATCCTTTGGATCGAATGGTTCTTTGTCAGATCTACCGACTATTCGTGCCACTTGGTCATCTTTTATTAAATTTTTAGTCAAAAACTTACGAATTTCATTTGCACGCATAGCTGATAAGAACCAATAATCAGCATCTGTTCTTTGAACTACATCTTTATCTTTAACACTAGCTGTATGACCACTAAGAGCTAGGTAGTTAGGTTGATCTTTAATCATTTTACCGATAACACTTAGTACTTTGTTCATATATGGCTGCAATTCATAAGTATTAGGTTTGAAAACCGGGCGATTATCGCTATCCATAATCTGTATCCTTAAACCCTCATCAGTAACATCTACGCTGATGTTATCAATATAATCCTGAATCTCAACATTTTTCTGAATAGTATTCATAATATCAAGAAAATGCTGTTTTTCTACATCACTCATCATCCCACCATCTTGTTGATTCATCCTACGACCTCTGGAAGGCGAACCATTCACTAACGAGCTTGAAGCAGCAGTAGGCCCAACCATACCATCATCAAGATTGATATCATTTCCCCCTCCTTCACCACCGGTTTTCTCACTCTCAGATCTTACTACTGCAAAATACTGCGCAACTCCTTGCAAGGTATTCTCTGGGGTGACACTAAGCAACCACAACATTAAAAAGAAAGCCATCATCGCGGTAATAAAGTCTGCGTAAGCTACTTTCCAAGTACCCGTGCGTTTATAAGTAGGACTTTTATCGACTAGTTTCCTCCTATAGATTATGGTGATATTACTTTTGTTTTTTGCCATAATTAATTCATAATTTTCATGGTATCACCACTAATGAAATTATCCAGCTCCTGGAATGTTGGTCTAACAGCGTCAGGAATACATTTCCTCATATATTCCACAATTATTATTGGTGGATTATTATTTAAATATGACAGAAAACCAACTTTTATACACTCAAGATACTCCACTCTATACTCAGCATTCTTAGCCAGGAAATTCCCCATTGGACCAAATAACCCATACGCTAGCAACACACCAGTAAAAGTACCTACTAATGCCGCTGCAATTAAAGCACCGAGGATTTCCGGAGGCTCAGCTATACTTCTCATAGTTACAATCACCCCAAGCACAGCTGCAACAATACCAAGCGCCGGCAATGCATCAGCAAGAGTTAATATTACTTTACTTGGAGTATTAATTCCATCTTCATAAACTTCTATCTCTTTACTAACAAGATCCTCAAATTGATAAGAATTATCAGCCCCCATAGTTACTATTCTTAAATTGTCTGTAACAAATCTATACATGAAAGCTTCTTTCTTTAATGAGGGCGCTTGAGCAAACAATTCACTTTCATCGGGATTTTCTATATGCGACTCAATTTCCAACATACCTTTAACTTTCATTAATTTAAAAGTATTGAAACTAAACAACAATAATTCTAAATAATCATTTTTATTATATACAGTGCCACCTACAAACAAGCATTTCAATGATTTTACTGTTTTTACTATCACTCCCCACGGATTGCCAATTAAGATGGAACCAAAACCAGCGCCGACAATAATTATGATTTCATTAGGCTGCCAAAGTACAGACAGATCTCCGGAGTGCATTTTATAGCCCGTAATTACTGAGGCAAAAACAACTATAAAACCTATAACAAATAACATACTTTATTCCTATTCTCTAAAATATCAACTCTATTACTAGAAACAGATTATAGACCACTTTTTCTTATCTGCCTAAAAAAACTTTTGATCAACTGCTGAGATTTTTCAGCAAATAAGTTATCATACACTTCTGGACGATGAAAACATGATTTTTTTGTAAAAAATCGTACTCCATGCTCAACCGCCCCTTGCTTTCTATCGGCAGCAGCATAAAATAATCTACTGATTTTTGCATAAGATATAGCAGCTGCACACATTACACATGGTTCCAAACTAACATAAATATCACAATTCTCTAGATATTTACTGTTTAAACCCTGACACGCACGATTAATTGCGACTATTTCTGCATGCAACAAAGAATTATTGTGTTTCTGCATAATATTATGAGCTTCAGCAATTATGGTTTGCTCTTTGCGATTTACAATAACAGCTCCAACAGGAATCTCATCGTTATTATATGCCTCTACTGCTAGCATTAATGCTTTTTGCATAAATACACTGTTAAATCCTGATGACTTCACGATAACCTACTGGTTCATCTATTTCTTCTGGATCTTGATGAATAATGATTTCTGCATTTGGAAAAATTTTTAATAATTCATCGCATATCTGATCACTAATTTGGTGAGCATCGTTTAACGACATCGTTCCATCCATTTCCAAATGAAATTGGATAAACGGTTTATTGGCAGCATATCTGGTTTTAAAATCATGAATTCCTTTGATTTTCTGATGATTACTAATAATAGCCAGTATTTTTTGCTTATCCTTGTCAGGCATCTCTTCATCAACCAGATTTCCTATTGCCTGACGAAACAAAGAGTAACATGAGTACAATATATATAATGAAATACTAATACCGCATAAAGCATCAATCCACCAAATTTTATTGCATAAATATAAAGAGATAATTACTGCAATATTGGTTAAAAAATCAGCAAAATAGTGCACTTTATCAGCAGCAATTATACTAGATTTTGTTTTTTTGATAACATAGCTTTGATAACATACTAATAAAAAGGTCAACAATAAACACCAATACATAGCGTAGATGCCTCTCTCGGGATTTGTGACTGGATTCTGTTCAAACAAACTTCTTGCTGATGAGATAAAAGTAAATATACCTGAAGCACAAAAAAACATCGATTGCGAAAAAACAGCCAAATCTTGGAATTTCTCATGACCAAATCGATGATTGTGATCTGGTGGTTGCAGTGCTATACGAATCACTATTAAATTTATCAATGACGAAGAAATATCAAGCATTGAATCTACTAATGAAGCTAGTATTGATTGTGAATCTGTGTTCTCCAAACCATAGATTTTAATGGCTAGTATTATAATCGCAGTAATTACTGACAAACTCGATGCTAATCTTATTAGCTGATGTTCAATTTTGGTAGACATACTTATCTAGTTGCCTTTGTGATTATATATTATGAATAAAAATGTGGCATATTTTATGAGAAATCATATAATAACTTCTTGTCAAACTGCTATAATAACATCATTATTTTAAAGGGGAAGTATGAATAGCAACAAAATTATCTCAATAGTTTTAATAGGGTTTGTCTTGCAAGGATGTGCAGGAGGAATGAACAAGCAAGGCGGCGGTACCTTAATTGGTGGCCTAGCTGGAGGATTACTTGGTTCTCAGTTTGGTAAAGGTAGTGGCGCCCTGGTTGCAACTGGAGTAGGAGCATTAGCCGGAGCGCTAATAGGTGGTCAAATCGGTAAAACCATGGATGACACTGATCGTCGTATATTAGAGCTGCGTTCACAACAAGCATTAGAAACTTCGCCAGCAGGAAGCAGTGTCGAATGGCGCAATCCTGATAACGGACATTATGGATATGTCACTCCGACAAAAACCTATAGGGCTGATGGTGGGGAATATTGTCGAGAATATACCCAAGTAATAATTGTCGGCGGCAAAGAAGAAAAAGCCTATGGTCGTGCCTGTCGCAAACCTGATGGTCAATGGCAAATTATACAGTGAGAAGTTACAAATGAACCAGCCACAGTTTGAATATGCAGGTGTATGGCGACGTGGCTGTGCTCACATAATAGATGGCTTAATATTACAAATTATTCTTGTTGTAATAGGAAGTGTTTTTTTTGGTATAGATTTTATCTCGTCATATTCAGAAACGTGGCGTAACTTTGTAGACAATGCTGGTGAAGCACAAACCACCAATGCAGAAAATTTTGCCAATACAATTCACTCGATAATGGCCTGGATCTATTATCCGTTATTTCATAGTTCCACGATGCAAGCTACTCCTGGTAAATACTTGCTAAAATTGAAATTAATTACTATTGAAGGTAATAAATTAACCTTACTTAGAGCAATAGCAAGAGAACTTGCTGTGGTTGCCTCTGCTGTATTAATAATGTTGTCTATGACGCTTATTGTAGGCTTTTTTATTGGTATTGAAGCAATTTTAGCATTACTTTTTATATTACTAGCTGTTACAGCAATTATACTGGTTATACCAATAATAATTACCAAAGAAAAAAAAGGATTTCACGATATGATTTGTAATACAAGAGTAATCAGACGACGTAAGAGTGTTCAATGAACTCATATGTGTCAAGTTAAGTACACCAACATACATTAAATAACTAATAACCCCATGGTAGATACACATTTTTATAAAATATCAAAAGCTCGTACTATTGCCGAGATTGCTTCCGCTACTAATTGTGAAATCTTATTTCCCCAAGGAACTCGTTATAATCTTGATACCGCTATTGCTACTGTAAAACCTTTAACATTAGCAAGTGATGGTGATATTAGTTTCTTAAGTAACAAAAAATATGTAAAAGATTTTGACAATAGTCGTGCGACTGCATGCATAGTACCCAGTGATCTTACTACTAAAACAGAATTACAACTGGTGCTATTAAAAAATAAGAATCCATATCTAGCCTACGCTAGGCTAATTGATTTATTTTATTGCCCTGCAAAAACCTATCCACAAAAAATTGCTGCATCAGCACAAATATCAGCACTTGCAATTATAGGCAAGAACTGTTATATCGGTCATAATGTAGTTATCGAAGATAATGTAACTATAGGTGATGATTGCATTATCGAAGCTGGTAGTTTCATTGATTTCGGAGTACGAATTGGCAATCGGGCAAAAATATACTCACATGTTGCTCTTAGCTATTGTGAAATAGGAGATGATGTTGTTATTTTACCTGGAGCTCGAATTGGTCAAGATGGTTTTGGCTTTGCCACCGCGGGAGGAATACATCATAAAATTTTTCATACTGGAAAAGTAATAATTGGTAATAATGTCGAGATCGGAGCCAACGCCACTATTGATCGAGGCTCACTAAATGATACAGTAATTGAAGATCTATGTCGTATAGATAATTTAGTGCAAATTGCTCATAATGTCAGAATCGGTAAAGGCTCGATAATTGTTGCGCAAGTAGGTATTGCCGGCAGCAGTAAAATCGGTAATTACTGCGCTCTTGGTGGCCAAGTTGGTATATCTGGACATCTTACGGTTGGCGATCAATCACAAATTGCTGCCCAAGGTGGAGTAATTCAGGATTTACCACCCCATAGTATAGTTGGCGGTACACCAACAGTACCGATTAGAGACTGGCATAAACAAACTATTGTTATAAAACAGCTGATTCAAAAGAGAAAGAAAAATGAATGTTGATCTAATTGATATAGTTGAAATCATGAAAATGATTCCACATCGTTATCCTTTTTTGCTGATAGATAAAGTTATCGCAATTCAACCAAATCACTCAATAGTTGGTATCAAAAATATTACTGTTAATGAGCCGCAATTTGCTGGCCATTTTCCGCATCGACCAATTATGCCCGGGGTATTAATTATTGAAGCAATGGCGCAATTATCTGCTGTTTTAGTTTCTAAATCCATGGATTCCAAAGAAGATAAAGATGTGTATTTTATGTCAATAGAATCAACAAAATTTCGTAAAATTGTTGAACCTGGTGACACGATGTATCTATATTCAACTATAGAGCAGAATAGATCTCAAGTATGGAAATTTGCTGCAAGAGCTGAAGTTAACAACACTATAGCAGCAGAAAGTTTTTTTACAGCAATGGTTAAAAATAGATAGATACTCCTATGACACAAATAATTGGTTGGCGTTGGTCAAAATCAATAAGTGTAGGAGTGTTTCCATTTACAGAGTGGAAATCTTCAAAGACGACAACGCAATTATTGATTTTCACTGAGCATATACATATATGATTCATCAATCGGCTATAATCCATCCAACCGCTTCAATTGGACAAAATGTAAAAATAGGAGCATTCTGTCTAATCGGATCAGATGTGTTGTTGGGTGATAATGTAGAACTTAAGTCACATGTGATTATCGAAGGCAAAACTACGATTGGCAATAACACTGTTATTTATCCATTTGCCTCGATTGGTCATGCTCCTCAGGATTTAAAATATCAAGGAGAATCTTCTGAAATTATCATTGGCCAAAATAATATTATCAGAGAATATGTTACCATCCAGCCTGGAACCAAAGGCGGTGGAATGATCACCATGATCGGAGATCATAATTTATTTATGGTCGGTGTACATATAGCTCATGATTGTAAAATTGGTAGTAACGTTATTTTAGCTAATTATGTTAGTTTGGCCGGACATGTACAGGTTTATGATTACGCCATAATTGGTGGTTTATCGGCAGTATTACAATATGTACGCATTGGTCAACATGCAATGATCGGTGGGATGTCTGCTATTGATAAAGATATCATTCCATTTGGCCTGGCAAAAAATGAGCGAGCAGTACTTGAAGGATTAAATCTGGTGGGTATGAAAAGACGTGGCTTCGATAAACAGGAAACATTAGATAGTGTTAAGGCAATAGAAGAACTATTTGCTGATCACGGTATCTTTGCTGATCGAGTTAATCAGATTTCACAATCTTATAAAGGCAATACTATTGTTGAACAAATAATAAATTTTATTCGACAAGATAATATGCGCGCTTTCTGCCAACCACGATATACTCGGTAAAAATTGAGAATTGCGTTGTCGTTCCTAGAACTCTGCGATGCTCACGTACTCAAGTGTACGCTGCGCTTCTCGATTCTAGAACTCCTAGCACTTCTTCAATTTTTACCTTCGTCTATCCAAACTCCACTTGTACTACTATTTAGATCTATTTATTTGAGAAGTTAATTCAAAGAACTATATGCGTCAAGTTAAGGAAAAGAGATGAGCCGTCTGCCCCGTCATTGCGAGCGAGATTTAGCTCGCGCGGCAATCCAGTGATATATACTTCTTTTGCCCTAGTTGCTAGATTGCTTCGCCAACGCCCCGCAATGACGGTGTAGATGAAAATGACCGATTAATAAATTAAATTGATTTTAAAAACATACATGACCAACCACTGCCAAAATACTGATATCACTCTCCCAACTTTAGGAATTATAGCCGGACGTGGTTTGCTGCCATTAGAGATTGCCAAATTTTATGCACAACAAAATGGTAATTGCTGTATTGCTGCCATAAATAATGAAGTTGATGTAAAATTTGATCCACAACTCCCATATCAAGAATTTGCAATCGGTAGCGTCGGCGCTGTAATTGATTATTTCAAACAATTTGAGGTAAAAAATATTATTTTTGCTGGCGGAGTGCGTCGTCCAAATTTATTAGCTATTAAAGCTGACCTCGTTGGAGCAAAATTATTATCTAAAATATTAGCCAATAAATTTCTTGGTGATGATAGTATTCTACGAGTAGTAGCAGATTTTTTTGAGCATTATGGCTTTACCGTAATCTCTGCCCAGGATGTATATGCTAATATAATTATGATAAATACTAATAATGCCTTAACTACGCATACTCCATCCACCCAGGATCTCACAGATATTGAATTTGGCAAAAAAATAGCTATAGCTTTAGGCGCTTTAGATGTTGGACAATCAGTAATTGTAGAAGATGGTTATGTACTCGGCATAGAAGCAGCAGAAGGAACAGATAACTTAATTATAAGATGCGCTGGTTTGCGCAAAAAAAAGACCGGAGCCGTCCTTATAAAAATGCCGAAACAAAACCAAGACCTGCGTTTGGATCTTCCTACTATCGGACCAGATACAATTAAGCTACTGGCTAATTATAAATATAGTGGTCTTGCTATTGATCATAAGACCATTATTATTAATCCCAAAGCTACAATCGAGTTAGCAAATAATGGCGGTATTTTTATTTCAACGATAGATTTGGTTTATTAAGCTAACGTAAGTTGCTAATTAAAATAACACCAAATTACCATGAATAAATTATTTTGTTGCATTTTTTATATTTTTATATTAATTTTAATTATCATAATATAAATTATAAGGTAACAAATGAAAAATACAATTGAACAAGAGCAGTCAAAAGAACTAGTGGCTTTAAGAACAATAATTAAACCAGGCTTTTTAGAAGCGGTAATTATATTACATCCTCAAAATCACATTAAAATATATGAATTAGTATGGATCGCTGATGAACATCAATTATTGCAGCAACTACTAACGCCGCAAGTCTTAACTCCGCTAGCAGTTAATTCTTGTGATATTAATGACTTTAAAACTATATTACATTGCGCTTATTTTTCTAACACTCCCCCCCCTCAAACATTGCTCAATCAAATATTTGATATAGAGATTTTTAAATCAGCTATAATAAACCACTTAACTGATACAACAATCATGCAATATTTAGGAGTAATTACACGTGATTACCCCACAATAATTAATAAATTACCTATAGCAGCTATTTTGAGTTCAGCAAATATAGATTTGTTGAGTAACACATTTATAGCATTGCTTAAAAGCAGCGATAACTCTGAGATCGTGCTGAACTATTGTAATTTTAATAATCCAGCACATAAAGAAGCGTTTGAAGCAATGATGCTTAGCTCTCGCATCCCTGAAACAACAAGAACAGAATTATTAAGAATAGTTTTGGAGAGTGGAGAGGAGCAGTTCAGCTATATTGACGCTCCACATATTTCTTGTAATAAGGAGCGTTTTTTGCCTATTATACAAAAAGTTATAGACAATATTTATACAAAGCTTAACCCCCAAGCTCATCAAAAACTAGCTGATAATATAAATATTGGCTTAATGAAGTTCCATGGCAAAAATCTGCTCATTACCGATATTATAAAATAGACCTCTTTCGAAACTGGACTAAATATGCTATAAAGTCGAATTTACTTAATTTAGAACTATATGAGATATAAAAATTTAAGCATTTTATCGGAAGAGCATTTTAGAAGATTAACTGGGGTAAGAAATAGTACATTCGAAAAGATGGTAGGGATTTTAAAGACAGAGAAACAAATAAATAGGAGGTACCAAGGTGGCAGAAGAGCTAGTCTTAGTATGGAAGACAGCCTATTAATGACACTTGAATATTTAAGGGAATACCGTACCTATTTTCATATAGCTAAGAATTATGGGGTTAGCGAAAGCAGTGCATTTAAAACAATTCGTTTTGTTGAAGACACTCTAATAAAACATCCGGATTTTGCTCTTCCAGGTAAGAAGGCTCTAGTTAAAAGCGGTATGGAGTATGAATTAGTTTTAATAGATGCTACAGAAAGCCCTATAGAGCGACCCCAAAAAAACAGAAATACTATTACTCAGGTAAAAAGAAAAGACATACGTTAAAGACTCAAATAGTAGTAGATAAGAAAAGCAAACGAGTCATATGCACTTCTTTTTCCAATGGTAAGCGTCATGATTTTAAATTATTTAAAGAATCAAGAACCCATATACTGCCTGAGGTTAAAGTGATTACTGATACTGGTTATCAAGGCTTACAGAAGATTCATACAAATTCTGAGCTACCAAAGAAAAAGAGTAAAAAGAATGCTTTAACCAAAGAAGATAAGAAAAATAATAGAAGTTTAGCAAGTGACAGAGTATTAAATGAAAATGTTATAGGTATGTTAAAGCGTTTTAAAATAATTGCTGATAAATATCGAAATAGACGCAAAAGATTTGGTCTTAGGTTCAATTTAATTGCTGGTTTATATAATTGGGATCTTGGTAAATGAGTTTCGAAAGAGGTCTAATATGAGTTGAGTAAGCATCCAATATATATAGGAACCGGCGAACATAATATACCTGGTCAAACAAATGAAACACAAGGTATAAGTATAGATTGCTCTATTCAGCTAAAAGATGGTCACTTATTTTTAGATTTATACTCAACTAAGGATCCAAATTTTGCTGATATTTTAGATACACTAATTCATGAAGCCACGCACACGGCGTGTAGAGAATTTTTTGCTAATGGCGACAAGCCTTATTCAAAGCAAATTAGCAGGTCAGAAGAACAAAAGTTTGCAGAATTATATAACACGCTTGTTCGACAAACGCCAATCAGCACCGTGCTCTTATCGTCAACTTATCACTCAATAAAACACGAAGTAGAATTTATTGCTCGTTTCATCGGACAGTATACTTATTACTGTGTAAAATTCAAAGGAGGTAGCGCAATAAGTTTTCAAGAGTTTGCACCTCAATACCTATCTGCACTCCTATCGGTGGAACAATACTCAGCAGAAGAACAACAAGAAACAGGAAGGTTACTACAACAATTTGCTGAATATTTAGATAATAGCCAGGGATTTATTAAAAGTGCTCATAATAGCTTGCAGAAATTGGAAGAAATTGCTGCCATTGATGATGCTAGCGTAGAGGTAACTGAAGCTATTCTACCAGGCAATGAAGCTATACTAGAACTGATGGGCAGTGATAATTACGGCGATCATATATAGCTCCGTAGTTTGTAGTTGTTTACAATTTTAAACTTACAACGCTCGCTAAATTTTGATAGCTAATTAGGATATATTTTTGTCATAAATTAGCTATCAAGTAGAAAATAGATTTACAAAAATCTACTTCACATGATAATCTCTGCAAAAATATAAAGATTGGTAAATTATATGCAAAATGATGTTACAGGTTTATTAGCAGGGAAAAAAGGATTGATTACGGGTATAGCAAATAATATGTCTATAGCTTGGGCCATCGCAAATGCAGTTAAGGAACAAGGAGCAAATATTGCTTTTACCTACCCAAATGAAGTTTTAGCAAAAAGAGTAATTCCTCTGGCAGAAGAAGTAGGGTGCGACTTTGTTGACCAATGTGATGTCAGCAGTGAAGAATCTATGGATAAGTTATTTGTATCAATAAAACAACAATGGGGTAAATTAGATTTTATTGTTCATTCGATCGCTTTTGCAGACAGGAATGAGTTAAAAGGAAGATATATCGATACCAGCCTGGGAAATTTTCAAAACTCAATGCAGATCTCCTGTTATTCATTGACCGCTCTAGCCCAAAGAGCTGAAGCATTAATGGCGCCTGATAGTAGTATTTTAAGCTTGACTTATTACGGTGCAGAAAAAGTTATACCTGGCTACAACGTTATGGGGATAGCAAAAGCTGCGCTTGAATCAAGTATCCGCTATTTAGCTTATGATATGGGAGAAAATGGCATTAGAGTAAATGGTATTTCAGCTGGTCCCATTAAAACCCTTGCTGCCAGTGGTATTGGCGATTTTAAGACAATGTTAAATATTCACGCGGCTACTTCTCCCCTGCGCCGTAATACCAAACAACAAGATGTTGCCGGTGCTGCTGTGTATTTGCTAAGCAATTATGCTGCCGGTGTCACTGGTGAAATACACCATGTTGATTGTGGATATAATATTATGGGCATGAGTCAGCACTCAGAATAATTAGATATGAGCAAGTTTCGGCTGTTTAAATTGCTTATCTTGGTCTTTGTGTCCTCTTTATCTCTTGCTCAAATAGCAGATCCAAGCTTTGAAGAATCAGTAACCGATAGATCATCAAGAGTCAAAAGCACTTGGGATCAATATAAGGATCAAACATTCAATAAATTAATAGCTGATATTTATCAGCAAAGATCTCCTTCTAAGATGGTGTATAATGCTGAGCCGTTAATCCCTAAAATTATGCACCAAATATGGATTGGTTCTAGTCCACTACCACCCTTATATAAAAACTACCTGGAAGAATGTAAATTATTACATCCAGATTGGGAATTTAAATTATGGCAAAATGCTGACATTGAACAACTTAATCTGCAGTATAAGCATGTTTATGACTTGGCTCGTACATGGATACAAAAATCTGATGTATTAAGATATGAAATATTATTAAAATATGGTGGAGTATATAGAGACACAGATATCAAATGCTATAGACCTTTAGATGAATTAAATCATAAATATGATTTTTATGCTGCCTCAGAATTTATTTTATATAAGCTTGGTGGAAATCTACAAATAAACAATGGCTTTATTGGCGCTAGCTCAGAACATCCAATAATTAAAAATACCCTTGATATTATTGCCTCTAATTTACCACAACAATTGCAGCTATATGATAATGGTGATGAGAGCAATAGGAATTATGAAGATATTAGCTGGTTTATCTTAAAAACTACAATGTATCCTTTACGCGAAGCTATCCATAAAGAATTATTAAATGATCAGAAAGCTATAATATTACCAACGACTTATGAATTTTCTTGCATTAAACACGACTTATATAAAGTTAATGAAGAAAATAGCTTATTTAATTTTATTAAAATTGCTACAGGCCAAAATATTCAAGATAAATTTCCATTTGCCGGAGTTAAGCATGAAAGCTTTATTTTGCATAATGTGGCTAAATCAGAAGCCGGATTTTTAACATTTGCGCAAGGTATGGATATGGAGATTCCAGCACGCAAAAAGTTGTTGATGAAACTACCGCCAGCAGACAAACATATTTTAGATTCTCTAGAATATTATTACGCCAGCAATGCGCCAAAATTATTACCATTCAAGGTGCAAGATGAAATACCGAAGAAAATTATTTTTGTGATTTTTAATGAACAAGAGAAAAATGATTTAGCCAATAACATGCATGATTGGATTATGTTAAATCGTAATTTTATTATTGAAATTTGGGATCTCAATAAAATATCTGAGCTCTTGCCAACTATAAAAAAATATCTTACTGAGCAGCAACATTCTTCTGAAGAGTTACGATTTTTATCTGGCCTTGAACTAATTAATAGATTTGGTGGACATTATGCTGATGCAAAAGCTAAACCTATTGCACCATTATTTGAGCTTGGCAATAAATATAAATTATATGCCGGGTTACAACCAGTAAATCAGCAAAATTTACAACTACTTGCCTCGCAAAAATTAATTGGATCAGTTGCTGCAAGCCCTATTATTTCTAAGGTATTAGAAGATTTTTATCAACAAAACACTTCCATAAGCCAAAGTTTGATTAAAACTATTTATCAAAATATGTGGCTATATGGCAAGATAGTCATCTTGCCTACAGCTGCAATCGGCCCAGCAGATCCGTACATTACAAAAGGTTTCTTTAATAAGATGATCAATATTTACACCAATTATAAGTCATTTATTGATGATCGGCACTGCTCTTATGCCATCATCGAATAATATATTTGCCCCTATCCTCTATCTTCTATCCTACCAGCGCCACACTATTTTTTAGCAAGTGTTGTAAGTTTAAAATGCGCTATACTAAACTTACAACGCTCATATTTTTATACATTAATATTTAAAGAATTATTAAAATCTGGCAGTCGCTCATATTTCTTCAATATTGCGTCTATATCTGTATTGATAATAGTACTTAAGTCCAACTTACTCTCTACTATACTACCATTATCTCCAGATCCATAACTAGTAATTTTTATATTTTCACTCAATAGACCATGCGCATGAAAATATTGTACCGTTAACAGTAACTGATCAGGTGTAGTCTGATAATGACCACAACTATTATTTATTTCCGTAATTTTACCTTGATTTATTCTGATGTTCCCAGCGCATGCAACGGGTTTGCCATACACATCCTGCATTAGCATAAATGTCAAATATTTATTAATATAAATCGAAACCATAGCTAAGAAATTCTGGCTTTAAACGACTTACTTTGGAAAACAATCGTACAGAGAACTAGAAATAAAGATTCAGGAGCAGCGATGCCAATTTACAGAACGTATCGAGTATGTTACGAAATAAGTAACTACGCCTACGCAAATAATTACCGGCGCTACCGGAGTATCTAGGTAGAAAGATATTAATAACCCCAATAAAGTTAAAATCACAGAAATAATAGTTGAAGTTATAATCATCTGTTTTGGAGTTATTGTAAATAATCGTGCAATTACCGTCGGTATTAATAACATTCCGCTAACAAGCAAGGCTCCAACTATTTTAAGCGTAGAAAATACTGAAATTGATAATAATATTAAAAAAAATAATTCTATTAATTTCACTTTTATTCCCATAATTTGAGCCAAATCACGGTTAATTACCATTAAAATAATTTGCTTATACAGTGCTGCAAAAAAAGTTGCTACTACTACCATAATCCCAAATAAGATCATGATATCATTTATTGAAGCAGATATAAGATCACCAAATAATAATAGGTTAATATCTACTGAGGTTGGTGCAAAATAGCTAATTATCAACGCCACCGATAACATAAAATTTGCCATCAAGCCAACTATTACGTTACCATCAAAAATATTACGATACTTAAAGATAGCCGACGCAAATAATATGGCAAATAATATTCCAGAATATACTAAGGGGATATTACATATAAGGCTAATGCTTCCAGCAAGTACGCTGGCATGAGCAAAACCATCAGTAAAATAGGTGTATCTTTTCCATAGGCTCAGACAGCCAAGAGGAGCAAAGATAATGCTAATTAAGATTGAGGTACAGACAATTATCAGCATGCTTAATAGACCTCTTGTAACTATATCTGGTTTATAATTTTGTTATCAAAATTGACTCCGCTCACATACTAAAGTACGCTGTGATCCTAGTCTGCATTTTTGTCTGAAAAATTACCATTTCTAGGCTATGCAAGAGGCCTAATGTCGATGATCATGATGATGTGTATAAAAACCTATTGTAGATAAAGCGCTAATAAAATCCTGATCATGCGTTGAATCACTAGGACGTCCACTACAACAAATATGACCATTTAAACATATTACCTGATCAGAATTCTTCATCACTGTGTATAAATCATGCGAAATCATAAAGATTGTTAATTGCGTCTCTTTTCTTATTTTATCCAGTAACCGATAAAACTCCTGCTGACTATTAATGTCTAGTGATTGTGTTGGTTCATCAAGTATTACCAGATCCGGATTATTTAGTAAAGTTGCCACCAGTAAAATTTTTTGTAACTGTCCTCCAGATAATTTAGATACATCTAAATTCCTCAGGCGATTAAAATCAGCAAAATCTAATAGCCATTGCCATTTATCATACTCAAAATTTGCAACTAATAAATATACAAAATGCTCAACTGTAAGTGGCAAATTTTTGTTAATTTCTAATTTTTGTGGAACATAGCCAATTCTTAAATTAGGCAATATGATGATGTTTCCTGACGAAGGAGACTCTAATCCAGTTATCAATTTAGCAATAGTAGTTTTCCCTGCTCCATTTGGACCGATTAAAGTAGTTAAATCACCTTTGTGCAATTTAAAACTTACTTGATCAATAATTAATTTGGCTTCGAGTAATTTTGATACATTATCCAATTCAATCAATACTGACATTATTTCTAGATTCATTCAGGTGAAATTAATATTCTTATCGCAATAGCAGAGACTTTTATTTCCTCAGTTAACAATTTAAAACCTTGCTTGAGACGGCTATTTTAATTGGCAACTGGAGTTAGTGTAGTATTTTTTAGTTCAAATATTTTATGCATATTTCTTGCCAAATTATGATTATGCGTTACCATAATAATTGCCGTACCTTGTTCACTAGCTCGATTTACGAATAGATTAAATACTTCATTAGCAGTATGTGGATCCAGATTGCCAGTTGGTTCATCTGCTAATATTAGTTTAGGTTTATTAATCAGACTTCTAGCAATAGCTACTCGCTGCTGTTCTCCACCCGACAGTTCACCAGGCAGGTTATTTTTTCTATTGGATAAATTTAATGTTTCAAGCAATTGATCGGCTGCTTGCAGCGCCTCCTCATATTTAGCACCAGCAATTAATGCTGGCATTGCCACATTTTCCCTGGCAGTAAAATTATTCAATAAATGATGATATTGATAGACAAAGCCAAGATATTGTAGCCTGATTAAATCTGTACTAATTCTAGTCTTGGCATTCATTGTTTGCTGATAATATTCTTGTGCTATTTGCACCGTACCACTATCAGCTTTATCGAGTAATCCCGCAATATGCAATAATGTTGATTTACCACTACCGGAAGCACCAATTATAGCCACTAATTCCCCTTCGGCAATTGTAAGATTAACCTGCTTTAGCACTTCAACTGTGATATTACCCTGACGATAGCTCTTGCTAATATCTGTTAATGTTAAAATATGATTACTCATAACGCAAGGCTTCCACCGGATTTAATTTAGAAGCCTTATAAGCAGGATAAATAGTTGCACAAAAACATAAAAAAATTGATAAAACACCAACCAAAATTATATCTTCCAACCTCACATCTGATGGCAAAGAATATAAAAAATAAATTGCTGCATCAAAAATTTTAGTATCGGTCACGCGTTCTAAACAAAGCCGAATATTGTCAATATTATAAGCAAAACTGGCACCTAATATTCCACCAACGACAGTACCAATTAAGCCAATAAACATCCCGTTACAAATAAAAATTAACATTATCTGCTGCTGGCTAGCGCCAATCGTACGCAAAATTGCGATATCTTTGGTTTTATCCTTAACTAACATTACCAAGCTTGAAATAATATTAAAAGCTGCTACCACAATAATTAATGATAAAATGGTAAACATAGTGATTCTTTCAACAGCTAGGGCATTTAGAAATTGTCGATTAGATTTTTGCCAACTAGTAACCTTGAATTTTTCGCCTAAAATTGCTTGAATCTCATTAGCAAAAAGTTCTGCCTGCTCTGGTTGCTTAGTATAAACTTCAATAAGGTTAATGCTATTATCTTCAAATGATAAAAAATTCCTGGCAGCACTAATCGGCATTAATACCGTTGCAACATCGTAATCATACATGCCGGAGTTAAAAATTGCCGTTACCGTAAATTCTTTGGCTCTTGGCATACTACCAAAAGCAGTTGAAATAGTATTCGGTGAAATCAGCTTGATTTTATTACCAATTTTAGCACCAATTAAATATGCCAACTCACTACCCATGGCAATAACATTGTTGCTAGAAAAATCACCGAACTGCCCAGCCACTACATTTTGCAATATCGCTTTTTTCCATTGCAGATCATTAATATCAATCCCTTTAATTAACACTCCACTATTAGTACGAGACCCTATGGCTAGAGCTTGGCCAACAATATTAGGCACTACTGCTTTGATATAATCATGGTTTAATGACTGACGCACCTCATCATAATTAGTAATATAACGATCAACGTTGGTAATAGTAATATCACCATTCAAACCAATAATATTTTTAGTTAATTCCAGGTGAAAACCATTCATCACAGAGGTCACTACAATTAAAGCAGCAACACCAATAGTAACGCCAAGTAGCGAAAAACCAGAAATTAGTGATACAAATTTCTCATTTTTTTTAGCGCTAAAATATCTGCAAGCTACCGTTAAAACAAAATTATCTGACATTTAAATTGCCAACCACTTTTTTAATCGCTACCTCAACAGAGATAATTTCTGTCTCTGCAGTTGCTCGATGCTTGATCTCAACCAAATCATTGGCTGCATTCTTAGGACCAACAATTATTTGCCAAGGAGAGCCGATCAAATCATGAATAGCAAATTTAATCCCTGCTCGTTCTCCAGTATCATCATATAGCACATCAATATGCATTGACTGCAGCTGATTATAAATAAGATTTGATAGCTCAGAACATTTAGCATCAGCAATATTCAAATTTAGAATTGATACTTTAAATGGTGCAATCTCTTCAGGCCAAACGATGCCCCGATCATCATGATTAGCTTCGATGATTGCTGCTACTAATCTAGAAATGCCAATACCATAAGAGCCCATCTCTACTGGCACTAAATTACCTTGCTTATCATTAACAAATGCGTTCATTAACTTAGAATATTTAGTGCCAAAATGAAAAATATGCCCCACTTCTATGCCTTTACTGACACATAATTCATTTGCTGATAAAGGGCATAATGCTGGATCATGCTTGTCATCGGCAGCTGCATATAAAGTTTTCAATTCCTCAATATCCCCAGCTAAATCTTCTGCCAATAAGTTAAACACTTTATCATAGTACAAGGTACTTTCGCCAATATCAGCCACAATATGAAATTCGTGACTTAAATCTCCACCAATTACACCATTATCAGCAGCAACTGGAATTACCGCTACCCCTAGATCACGAAAACTATGCATATAAGCTGTATACATCAGGTTATATGATCTGATCGCTCCAGCATAATCAATATCAAAGCTATAAGCATCTTTCATCAAAAATTCACGACCGCGCATTACCCCAAAACGTGGTCTGATTTCATCACGAAACTTCCATTGGATTTGATATAGATTTTTTGGTAGATCCTTATAAGATTTAATACTACTCCTGAAAATATCGGTAATCATCTCTTCATTAGTTGGCCCAAACAACAAATTATTATCGTGACGATCCTGAAATTTTAGCATTTCCTTGCCATAATCATTGAATCTTCCAGACTCTAGCCAAAGATTAGATGGTTGTACGCATGGCATTAATAATTCAACTGCACCTACTGCATTCATATTAAAACGAATGATATTTTCAATATTTTTTAATACCTTCAATCCTAATGGCAACCAACTATAAATCCCTGCTGCTTGCTGCTTAATCATTCCACTTCTCAGCATTAACCCATGAGACACGATTTGAGCTTCAAGTGGCTGTTCCTTGAGAGTAGGCAAAAAATATTGCGATAGTAACATTGGTACATCCTCTTTTTTATTTATACGAGAGTGTTCAACGAACTGTGTCAAGTTAAGAAAAATTGACACTCAATCGTCTGAGCTGAGACCACGTTAGTGATCTCAGCAATCCAGCTAAATAGTTCCTGGATTGCTTCGGAGCTCTAAGGCTCCTCGCAATGACGATTTGTATAGTCTCTTTTCCTTAACTTGACGCTCATAGTTCATTTAATAACACTCTCCTTATTATGCAGCTCTTGCTATAAGATTTAGAAACTCTTGTCGATATGACGATTCTGCAAAAACTCCGGTATAATGCATAGTATCCATCATACTACCTTCTTGTAACACTCCTCTAATAGTCATGCAACTATGCGAAGCTGAAATTTTTACCGCTACTCCAAGCGGGTTAATATGTCGCTGTAAATTTTCTGCAATTTGCACTGTCATTTTTTCCTGTATTTGTAATCGCTTTGCAAATACATTAACCAACCTAGCAAGTTTACTAATACCTATAACACAATCATTGGGAATATAAGCTATATCGACATAACCAATGATTGGTAATAAATGATGTTCACAGAAAGAGGTAAAGCGAATTGATCGTAACAAAACAAAATCCTTAAAACTACCAGTATCATAAAATTTCGCATCTAAAATAGTAGCAATATCTTGACTATAGCCACAAAACATTTCTCCATAACTATCTACTACTCGATCAGGCGTTTGCAGCAGTCCTTCGCGATTTGGATCATCGCCAATAAATCGTAATAGCACCCGTACTGCTTCCTTTGCTTCTTCTCGTGATGGTTTAGATGATGTTGTCATTTCATTCCTTAAAATTAAGCCCTCTGTAAAAAAGGTTTTTACCACAAATAACTACAAACATCAAGCCACCAACTATAGCAATTATTCCTCCGATTCCAACCATTCCCATAGCAAGATAAGCCGATAACTCCAACTCTACTCCAGGAGTCTTCCGTAACACTCCATATCCACCAGCTATCGCTAGCCCTCCGACATGCAATGCCTGCCCTAAGGTTATTGTATATATTTGGTAACTCATCTTTTTCAATAGACTAGTGTCAACACTTTCCTGAGTTGTTGTGCACAAAAAATAAGCAAACCCCATAAAAGCAATAGTAATGGCTACGATAGAACCATGATAGTGTGCTGGTATGCTAACATTTACACCTTTCATCAGAACGCCAATCAAACCGCCGAATAAAAACAGCAAACTGGAACAAATAACACTAGCTGCTATATAAAAATGGCTTTGTGCCTTCATTTTTTTCATAAAAGCTTCATAGGTGAGCAATATTAAACTGCTAGCCGGAGCAATACCACCTAGATAACGCATATGATTGGTATAATAGATTTTAAATTCCGCATCAATAATATCATATAAATGATGCCCTATTAAACCAGCTATAGCTAGTACACAATTTAATATTAATAAATATAGATAAAACCTAGTAAATATTGCCTCTCTATGGCATAACTCAGAAGATAATACTACCCAAACTACGATTAATATCTGACAAAATAAAAATTGTAGCAAATGTCCACCACTCCAATAAAGTAGCTCATAATAAAATTCTAACTCCATCGCTACTAGATCGATAACTTCTCGTAATGCTAAATATGATTGAATAAAACAGTACCACACCGCAATAAATATTATTGACGCAGACCAGGCAGCAAATTTCAGCAACAATGTTTCATAATTTGTACTTTGGTAAAAATCACGAAATAAAATACTACTATGCTCATATAAATTGTTCGCTGCAAAAATCAGCACTGCACTGCCGAATAAACTTAGACCGATAACAAATATTATATTTTCCAACATTGGAATATAATTATTCATTATCGGTGTACCAGAACCACAAAAAGGAGAGATGGTAATCATTATAGTACCAGCAAAAGCTATATAAAGACATATTTTGCCTAAAAAAATATGTCTTATTTGATAACTCCAAATAACACAAACTACTGATAATAACCATACCAATACCGATAAATTCACATGTACTATTAATGTTGATTTAAAGATCGCAGTATTTTCTATTAACCATGCCAATTGTGGAGTACGAAGAATAACCAATACGATAGAATATATACCTGCAAAACCTAAAGCAATGACACCATTCCTTAGCCAACCAATAGCAATGTTATTTGATAATAGTTTGGCCACAAACACCTGATTGCCTAAAAAATGAGAAATGAGAATAGAGATGAGTTGTTCAATATGTACAAAATAGAGAATGTTCAATGAATTGTGTCAAGTTAAGAAAAAAGAGACGATACGGACAGTCAAGCTTTGCACACCACACCGTCATTGCGAGACGAAGTCGAAGCAATCCAGGAAAATTTACAGCGTCTGGTTGCTTCGACCATAAACGGTCTCGCAATGACGATTCATATCGTCTCTTTTTCTTAAATTTGACTCATATGATTCATTAAACGTTCGCTAAAATATACTCATCACTATTTGTCTCTTGTTTTCAACTGATTAAAAATGGCTAAAGCTTGCGTGACTAAATGATGAGGCGCAGATAAATCCGCGGGTAATATCACGGTATTTGTTTCTTTGGCAACTTTACTAAAAGCTTCAATATATTGTTCAGCAATTCTAAATGACACCGCGTCACTACCGCCATCTTTTTGCAAGGCACTGGCAACTATCTCTATACTTCTTGCAGTAGCCTCAGCTACACATAGAATAGCTTCAGCCTCACCACGAGCACGATTTACCTGATCGGTATATGCAGCCTCAGAGTTCAGTACTACCTGAGCTTTCTCTCCTTCAGCCTGATTAATTTTTGATTGTCTATTACCTTCTGAGTCAAGAATTTGGGCGCGTTTTTGCCGCTCTGCTGCCACCTGCAGTTCCATAGCTTTTAGAACTGTTTGTGGTGGTTGGATATCTTTAATCTCATAGCGCATACATTGTATACCCCAATTTATTGCCGCCTGGTTAATTGCTGCTACAATTGCAATATTTAATGAATCACGCTCTTCAAAAGTTCGATCAAGCGGTAATTTACCGATTTCTGAACGCATAGTAGTTTGTGCCAATTGAATAATAGCATTATATGGACTACTTACCCCGTACGAAGCTGCAACTGGGTCAATGATTTTTACATATAGAACACCATCAATCGATAAAGTAACATTGTCATTAGAGATGGCAGTCTGAGCAGTTACATCTATTGCATCTTCCTTTAAAGTATGTTTATAGGCCACCCTTTGCACAATAGGTATCAAAATATTGAGCCCAGGTTGTAATATTTTATCAAACTTTCCTAATCTCTCTATTACCCAAGCCTCTTGTTGCGGTACAATTTTCATCATTTGTATCACCAAAATAATGGCAATAACACTAAATACTAATAATAATACTTCCATAAATAATTCCCTATATCTTATAAACTAATGTTGCAAATTCAAAAATGTTCAACGAACTATAGCATAAATCTGCGTTAGTAGTCGTCTCAAACTTGTTGTTTGTCATCCTGGACACACAAGTCATCTCGAACTTGTTTCGGGATCTTATGAAGTCCTGCTGAGATCCCGAAACAAGTTCGCGATGACATTAGGTGTCCAGGATAACGTGCAGTACATAAATGACGTTGGAGCACGGATTTAGTCACCATCAGATTTATGCTTCCTAGTTTTACTACAAATTAATATGTTGCCATGAATGGTCGTAATAAACAGCTTGTCTCCTATTGCTATAGAGTTTTGTTCAATTTTATCCAAACGTGCATTCATCACTGTTCCAGACCATTTAACCTGACCTAAATCTCCAGGAGCTAATGAGCTATTACATACTTCAACCTCACTACCAATCATATCCATATAATGTTCCGTATTTTTACCCTTTGCTTGCATATACCGCTTCAATGGCCACCATAATATGATAAACCACAAAAACGACAATAATCCAAATGATGAATAATGATATTGAGATAAAATGGGGTAAGTATAAATTAGAGCTGCATTTGATAAACTACCTAAGCCTAAAAATAAAAATCCGATACCCGATATTTGTAGTTCGATGATCAAAAAAACAGTGCCCAATACTAACCATAATTCTACAACTCCCATGTCATGAAAAATACTATACATTATTACGGCTTATCCTGAGCAAAAGTCTTTAAGAATGCAATGATGTTCACTATATCAGTTGGTTTACTTAAGCCAGCAAATGACATTTTGGTTCCAGGGATAAATTTACTTGGTTTATTGAGGAAATGAAACAAACTCTCATCGTCCCAAGCGCCTCCTTTTGCCTGCATTGCAGCAGAATATTTGTAACCAGCTTCCGTGGCCTTATCACGACCAGCAACATCCCATAAATTTGGCCCCACTCTATTAGGTCCACCTTTATCCAGAGAATGACATGATAGACACTTTTTTGCAACTTCTTGTCCAGAAGCAGCATTAGCACTTTTCATTAGTTCAGCTATATCAACAACCACTTCCACAATTGAGGCATTTTTATCACTACCAGCTCCTTCTTCTACTGCTATGCTATACCCTCTCTGTGCTGGCATTAGATTCGGTTTATATAATACATTCGCTACTATTCCAACAATCATAGCCACTAAACTAGCCAATAACACCGCGGCAATAATTTTATTTAATTCAAATCCCGACATGATACATTCAATTCCTATAAAATATCATTATTACAATAACAAATAAATATCAAATAATCCAAGAGTTTCTATATTTTTACGCCAATTTAGCAATAGAATATTATTATAAATATAAAATTCTGCTCACCATTCTCAAGAATAAAATTTAACAAAATATGCAATTTATTTTCTGCTGGCATTAACAGTAACCTTATTGTATAAACATATATTAGCTTCCCTAGTTGAATTATGATGCGTCAAATATACTGCGCCTCGGCCATACGAAACAAAGTTAATCTACCGAAGCAAAAAATTAACGTACCATAATCAACCGAGCGACGCTATAACGTCGATCAATTAAAAATTCCCTCTACTTACCAAAGAAATTAATATGCAGCTATATCCGTTAAAGTTACTTCCAACTAAAACTAATTTTAATTTCATGCATTTTAAGAAAATTAGTTACACTGTTTCTATTATTTTGTCTGTCCTATGTCTAATATCCATCACATTGTATAAATTCAATTTTGGCATTGATTTTGCTGGAGGCATCAGCATAGAGGTCAGAAGTACTCAAACTCCTGATTTAACCAAAATGCGAGAAATACTTGGTGAATTAAATATTGGTGAAGTAATGATCCAACATTTTGGTAGTGAACGTGATCTATCCATTAGAGTTGGTAGTAATAGTGAGGAAAATTTATTGCATAATATTAACCTGATTAAAACTGCGCTTAATACTAAATTACCATATAAATTTGATTATCGTAAAGTGGATTTCGTTGGTCCACAAATCGGTGCACAATTAATTCAATCCGGTCTTATAGCGCTTACTTTATCATTTATCGCTATAATGATCTATATATGGATTAGATTTGAATGGTATTTTGGTATGGGCGTGCTAATAGCTTTAATTCATGATGCAATACTTGCTTTAGGGTTTATGAGTATAACCAGATTAGATTTCAACCTGAGTACAATTGCCGCCATTCTCACTATTATCGGTTATTCAGTAAATGACTCTGTGGTGATTTATGATCGGATAAGAGAAAATTTACGCAAATTTGCACAAAAACCAATCGATCAAACTATTAATATCAGCATAAATGAAACTTTATCACGTACTATCTTAACTGTATTGACTACCCTGCTTGCTGCTCTTGCTTTGGTGGTTTTTGGTGGAGAAGCAATTCATAGTTTTAGCATCCTTATCTTCTTCGGAATAATCGCTGGAACTTATTCTTCTATTTTCATATCTGCACCAATTCTCACTATATTTGCTAAACAAACCAAGTATCGTATCGCCAAAAAAAATTAGATAATGTCAGTCAGTTGGCTCGTTGCCAATAACGTGACTTGTGATTACACTTAATAACTAAGTCGTCATGAACTTGTATAACATCTTCAGTATATAAAATTATATCAATGACTGCACTTGCCACCACTCCACCACCATTATCCAGGAAACAATTATGGGCATTTTTTGCGATGATAGTAGGTATGTTTATGGCGGTGCTAGATATACAAATTGTAGCTAGTTCACTATCAGTTATTGCAGCAGGGCTTTCAGCTTCACCTGACGAATTATCCTGGGTACAAACCTCATATCTTATTGCAGAAGTTATTATTATTCCAATCACTGGATTTATCGCCAGATTATTGTCTACAAGAATTTCTTATTTTATTGCTGCCGTAGGCTTTACTATCATGAGTGTTTTATGCTCACTAGCTTGGAATATTGAATCAATGATTATTTTTCGTAGTCTACAGGGATTCTTTGGTGGAGCTATGATCCCGACTGTATTTAGCACGGTATTTATTATATTTCCCCCCAAACAAAGATCAACTGTCACCATAATCATCGGGTTGGTAGTAACAATGGCTCCGACACTGGGTCCTACACTTGGTGGATATATCACCGAAATATTCTCCTGGCATTTTATGTTCTTGCTTAATTTACTACCAGGCATCTTTGTTTGTACCATGGTTTTCCTTTATGCTGATTTTGATCAACCAAATTATAATTTATTAAAAAACTTTGATTATTTTGGTATTATCTTGATGGCAATAAGCCTGGGAGCGTTGCAGTATGTTCTTGAAGAAGGTAATAAATGCGGGTGGTTTGATGATTATAAAATATTACTTTTAAGTATAATGGTGTTTTGTGGGTTTATAGGTTTAATCATTAGAGAGCTGACATTTATCAATCCTATTCTTGATTTAACTGCGTTTCACAACCGAAACTTTACTCTTGGTTGTATATATTCCTTTATGTTGGGTATGGGATTGTATAATGCCATATATTTATTGCCACTATTTTTATTTTCTATTGCCGAATATAATACTATTCAGATCGGTCAGACAATGATGATTACTGGCATGGCACAATTTGTTTCAGCTCCCATCGCTGGACGAATGGTAGCAATGGGAGTAGATCATAGATTAGTATTGGCAATTGGTTTATTTATGTTTGGTTCTGGTTGTTACCTTGATTCTTTCTTAACACCAGATTCAAGATTTGAAGAATTTGTGGTTCCGCAATTATTTAGAGGAATGGCACTAATGTTTTGCTTTATCCCAGTAAATGATATAGCTCTTGGGACTATGGCCAGAGATCAGATCCAAAATGCTAGTGGCCTCTATAATTTAACTCGTAATTTAGGGGGAGCGATTGGTTTGGCAGTGGTAAATAGTTTGCTAACTACCAAGAGTAAAATTTATGAACAATATCTGGAAGAGCACCTTAGCACCACCTCTAGTAATGTTATTACTAAACTAAACATTTTACAAAAATTTTTAGCCGGTAAAGTTGCGGATCCAGAACTAGCTGCTTATATTATGCTAAAAAAAACAATTGCCATTAATGCTTTTGTGATTGCAATAAATGATATGTTTGCACTCATTGGCTTGTTATTTTTTGTAAGTGCAATCTTACTACCATTTACCGCCAATATTCAAAATAAGGACATGGAAATAAGTGGCCACTAGACCTCTTCACAAACTCGCTCCTGTGAAACAAGTGCTAGAAGCACACGGAGCGAAAAACCGCAACGTACATATAGTACGTGAGGATTTGAGCCTAGGCGCGACGACGCAATCGGCCACAGGAGCGAGTTTGTGAGGAGGTCTAGTAAATGTTGGAGCTTTATTAGTTTTTTAGTAATCTGGTATGGGTTATGCGGTTTTCCTAGTAGCCTGCTGTGGAGCTGTATGGCAGTTATTTGTCCTGTTATAACTTATTATTTTGCTAATTACCTGAGGCTATTACCTAGAAGTGGTAAATTTAATTATGGTTTTATATTTTATGGTTTTTGGTTAATGAAAGAGATACTAAAATCCAGCCTTACCGTAATCAGAATTATTTGGAGTCGACAACTTAACATAACTCCATCATTTGAATGGGTTGAGTTTGAGGATAGTGCATTTAGTGATATAGGGTTGGTTGTATATGGTAATTCCATTACTTTAACGCCGGGTACAGTAACGGTTGATGCTAAGGATGGGATGCTGTTAGTTCATGCTCTGGAACAATCTTCCATTGACGACCTACATCAAGGAGAAATGGCTCATAGAATTAACAAAATAGTAAGTTCCTAGTATTTGAGTTTTTTAGGGTTTACGGTTTTTAGAAAAAGTCTGAGCTGAGATTTTATTAAAAATCGCAGCAATCCTGTCTTTCTTAGTGAGCGTTCACAGATTTAAAAAATCGTCATTGCGAGGAGTGAAACGACGAAGCAATCCAGTTAAAACCAATGTTTTTTAGCTATTTTCTGGATTGCTTCGTCGTTTCACTCCTCGCAATGACTGTGGTTGTACTTTGTAAGTCGCTGACTTGCGTTCAATCTTAAAACCCGTGAACGCTCACCTTTCTTAAAATTTATGAATGCTTACTTGGATTTAGTAGATGCCGGATGAGCCTTATCATAAGTGCTCTCCAATAGTTTGGGATTAACCTTAGTGTAGATTTGCGTGGTAGATAGACTTTGGTGCCCTAACATTTGTTGTATTGAGCGCAAATCTGCACCATTTTCTAATAAATGTGTAGCGAAACTATGGCGGAAAGCATGAGCGCTTAGGTATTCTGGCAGACCATAATACCGCCGTAAGGTGATTAATTCGCGATTAAATACTGCTGGTTGTAATTTCTTGCCAGCTTTTCCTCTAAAAATCGGCTCATCTTCTGCTATATGATATGGTAATATTTCTAAATATAACTCTATATACTCTCTTGCAATTTGAATCCATGGAATAATGCGTTCTTTTCCACCCTTACCAGTGATTCGAATAAATTCCTGATTTTTAAGATGCTGTTTGGTAATAGACAGGCTTTCAGATATACGTAAGCCTGCGGCATAAATTAATATTAATAATGCTTTGTTCCGGAGCGTGATCCATCTATCACCACCTTCTTCTCCTAAATTTTTTATCGACTCAGTTACTTCTTCCAGTAATAATGCTTTAGGTAATCTTTTTTGTTTGCGTGGATTCTTAATTGAAAAAATAGCATGACAATTAATATCATGATTTTTTTCTAAGAATTTATAAAAATTCTTGATAGCTGACATTGCTCTAGCGCTTGATGAAGAATTGTAACCATTGCGCAAGCGCTCTGAGAGCCAGCTACGTACAAATCTTATATCAATATTTGCAATAATATTTATACTTACAGTTGTAGCGTGGTAATTAGCAATGAAATTCAAATAATTTTCCAAATCATGGAGATATGAGTCTAAAGTATGGTGAGAATAATTCTTCTGTAACTTAAGATACTCACACCATGATCTAATTAACTCCTGAACTTCTACATTATGCATAAAACAACCTGCTTTTCATATTTTATTGGACTTTAGGTAAGAAATAATATATAGTTACTTTTATGTTTAAATTTCGTTACTTGTCTATTATTTTTACTCCAACTACCGCAACCACCGGTGCGAACCGGTAAACCATATCACTTTTCAACTATTTCACATTATTTTTCGTTGTAATCTTTTAAAGAGAGTAAAGTCATGTTGCGTAAAATGCCATTTATTTTGGTGTTAATAATCTTATCCATTATATTTTTAAACCAGTTTATACCATTCAACTATCAGCAGCTATTATATGCGATTAGCTTGTCGATAAAATCACTGATAATATTTTTATTGCCATTCATAATTTTTGGCTTGTTATTTAAGGCTGCAGTAAATTTATCCAATAACGCTACTCGTGTTATTACGATAATTCTAATTACCGTATGCTGTTCTAATTTTTTCTCAACCTTTATTAGCCATTATATTGGTTCCTGGATCTATGATTTTAATCTATCAATTATTACTCCGAATAATATAGAAGGGCTTACTGCCATCTCTTTTTTATCATTACCACAGATAATAACCAATTCTATGGCGATGTTTTCAGGGGTTATTCTGGGAATTCTTACTGCCCGATGTAAACCAGCTGCAGCTTTAGTGATTGCTAGCAAACTAGAATATATGGTTGCTATTATATTAAAATTGTTTATCTATCTTATCCCGATATTTGTTGCTGGATTTATTGTAAAACTACAATATGACGGAGTAATTAATACTATAATTAAAGATTATACTTTAATTTTTATTATTGTTGCTCTAGCACAGTTTAGCTATATTACTATGACTTATTATATATTTAGCAGTTTAAAGTTTAATGAATTTATCCGTAGTATCAAGAATATTTTACCTGCTGCTATTACCGGGTTTAGTACCATGTCTAGCGCTGCCAGCATGCCGTTAACCATTATTGGTGCAGAAAATAATGCTACTGATAAGGATTTGGCTCGTTCGGTAATTCCGGCAACAGTCAATATCCATTTAGTGGGAGATTGTTTTGCGATTCCTATCTTTGCTTATGCAGTATTAAAAAATTATGGTTTTGCTGAACCAGATCTCATTGCTTACTTAACCTTCAGTTGTTATTTTGTGCTGGCTAAATTTTCAGTAGCAGCAATCCCTGGAGGAGGAATTATTGTAATGTTACCAATTCTTGAGAATTATTTGGGATTTAATACTGATATGATGTCGCTAATTACCGCATTATATATTTTATTTGATCCAGTAATTACTTGTGCAAATGTTTTAGGTAATGGGGCTTTTGCTAAGGGAATAGATAAGATACTCGTTAAACTTTGAGAAATTGTTGTCGTATCTAAAGATCTGCGCGCACTCACGTACTAAAGTACGCAGCTCGTGCTCGACTTTGATACTCCTAGACTTCTCAAAGTTTAACTTCGTCTCTTCGTCTACTTAACTCTTATTCCTTATTTTGTATAGAGTTTATGATATAGCTTGCGATAGTCAGGTAGTGACAGTAAATTTCAAAGTGAGGTTGCACAGCGTACTAAGAGGTACGCGAGCACAACCGAATCTTGCAAAATTTGCTGTCACTACCTGACTATCGCAGACTATATGAAGCCAAATAATTCTTTAACCTTACTCATCGTAGTTGCTGCAATATTACTTGCAGTAGCTGCTCCGTCTTTCAGCACCTTTAATAAGTAATCCTGATTATTCATTAGATCCTTATAGTTCTTATTAATAGGAGCTAGATTAGTAATAATCAGTTCTGCCAGATCATTTTTAAACTTAGCACAACCGGTACCTTGATACTGCATTAAAATCTGTTCTATCTTGTCACCAGAGAGGCTGGAATAAATATTGATCAGATTAGCGATCTCTGGCCTGCTATTACTATCATAGCTTATTTCACTAATACTATCGGTTTTTGCTTTTTTTATTTTTTGGTAAATTTGATCCACTGTATCAGATAAATTAATTCTAGAGAAATCTGAAGGATCTGATTTACTCATTTTAGCCCGACCATCCCTTAAACTCATGACTCTAGCGCTTGTTCCTTGAATCAGCGGTTCTGGTAACTTAAACACCAATTGATCAAATTTTCTGTTCACTATACCTGCAATATCACGAGTTAACTCCAGATGTTGTTTTTGATCATCACCGACTGGCACAAAATCAGCATTATAAAGTAAGATATCGGCAGCCATCAATACTGGGTAAGAGACTAGACCTAGATTTGCTCCATCCTGGTCTTTACCAGCTTTATCCTTAAATTGGGTCATTCTTTTTAACCAACCAATTGGGGTGATGCAATTAAGAATCCATGCCAGTTCTGCATGTTCTTTAACTGAGCTCTGCATGAAGATGTTGGAAGGAACAAGACCTGAAGCCAAATATAATGCCGCACTAGATAGCACAGAAGATCGCAATTCCAGTGGGGAACGATCTATAGTAATTGCATGTAAATCAGCTAGAAAGAAAAAACACTCATAGCTAGGATCATTTTGCATTTTAAGCCAATGGATAATTGCCCCAAGATAATTTCCCAAATGTAAATTGCCAGAGGTTTGTGCGCCGGAAACCACTGTTTTTTTCATATATTTTCCTCAAAATATCAGATTGGCAGTGCGTATTATGTAATTGAATGTAAAAAATTCCAATATAATTTTTGATAATCGTAAAGTTTATGGTATATATGACCCAAGCTTTGTGCATGAACTAAATTTTAAGCACAGAAGCTAACTTAAAATAACTAAATCGATAATTTATGTTCTGGCGTTTTCGGGTACTATTTTTTTACGCTACTGTCAGCATTCTCACCATAGTATTCTTTATGCTATTCTTTATCCTTACTAAGATTTTTGATGTTACTTATCATATTAAATATAAGGTAGCTACCATTTATTCTTATTCGTTTATCTGGTGTGCAAAAATAATATGTGGGTTAAAATACCATGTTTCTGGCTTAGAAAAATTACCGCAGGAACCATGTGTAGTCTTGGCTAATCATCAATCATTTTGGGATAACGTGTTTATGCAGATTATTATTCCAAAACATTCATGGATAGTCAAAAGAGAATTATTTAATATTCCTTTTTTTGGCTGGGGGCTAAAAATGGTTGACCCTATTGCCGTTGATCGTGGAGATAATATATCAGTAAAACAAATTTTACGAGAAGGACAAAAAAAGCTACAAGACGGCTTATGGCTTATAGTTTTTCCTGAATCAACCAGGCTTAGACCTGAGCAAAGCACAAAATTCAAGCCTAGTGCAGTTAGGCTCGCAGTAACAGAGAAGGTGCCAATAGTTTTAATGGCGCATAATGCCGGCGTGTATTGGCCTAAAGGCTTCTGGATTAACAAACCTGGTACTATTCAAGTAAAAATTATAGATGTTATTGCTAAAGAGCAAATGGAAGAATGTGATGTTAGAGAGCTGACAGAGCATATTAGCCAGGTAATCAATACGGAAAAACAGACTTTGTTTGAACAAAGTAAGTAGGTAATAGTGTCGGTCAGTAAGCTTGAGACGGATAAATTTTGCGCGATTCGCATGTGCGAAACAAAGTAATATGCTTGCGCATGCTCACACTAAAATTTATCGTCACAAGCTTACTGACTCTAGCTATAGCAGTTGGTAATCCCTGCACACCAGATGCCATCCCAAAACAAGTTCGTGATGACTGTGTTGTTTAGGATGACGGCTGTGTTATGCGTCAAGTTAAGAAAAAGAGACGATATGAACAACATTGTGCTTTGGCACTACACCACCCCCGTCATTGCAAGGCGTTGTCGAAGCAATCCAGTTATAGTTTACTGGATTGCTTCGACAACGCCTTGCAATGACGGGGGTGGTGTGTAAGTAAGACTGTGATGGTATCGGTGAATAAGACGGTCGTATAGTCTCTTTTCCCTTCACTTGAACATATGATTTACTAAACGGTTTCGTTATTATTGGCTTTAATTGATTTAACTGATTCAGTGATCGTCTGTTTGATAAAATATGAGGCGCTGACAAATATTATAACTACGCCAACAACGATTAAACTTTTAATTAAGTCAGAGCAAGCGGCAAATTTGGCAAGAATATCGGCAATTAAATTATATTCCATATATTATGAACTCCTTTTGAAAATCAAAAACAAACTGGTGCCGGGAGTTCAAACAACATGCAGTTACTCATGTCCCTCTACCTTTATGCCAAAGGCACTATTATATAGTAGAGGACTCCCGGCTTTAAAAGCCTAAAGGAGTCCGTGGTAACGGTTCGGAATAAACCGATAACTGCGAGTGTTGTTTGATACACTCAGGTTCGTAGAACCTTAAGACAATTAAGATAACAAAAAAATATGAATAGTCAATAGACCTCTTGTATAACCTAGAAATGGTTGAGGAATTTTTAGGAAAAATGCAGACGAGGATCGCAATGTACTCTAGTACATGAGAACCGGAGTCAAATTTTGACGACAAAATTACTAACCAGAATTAGGTTATGCAAGGGGTCTAATTTTAAATGAGTATAGTTTGGCACTATCTGGTTAACAAACTACACGAAGAGTACCATCATTTAAGCCTATGGTATGTTGTTGCTTTTATCAGCGGTATTGCCGTATATTTTTCTCTAGCCTTTGAACCATCTACTCCCCAAATCATCATCATTGCTATTAGTAGCCTGGCTTTTTTATATTTAAGAAAATACGGAATAGTCTGGCAATTCTTAAGCTGGTTAATCATCGCCTTTGTTTGCGGCATTTTGGTTAGCAAGTATCGTGTGGCAACTATAAATACGATTAATCTAAAATCGCCAATAACCTCAGAATTGGAAGGCAATGTTAAGGCAATCAAGCCTATAACTCGTGGTTGGCAGGTAGTTCTTGATGATGTAGTAGTGGATATGCTGGATATGCAATTATCAGGGGTTAGAGTTAATATTAATAAAAAATATATGAAACATAGCAAAGAAATTTTTATTAATGACCGAATAAAGATGATTGCAGAACTAGATACTCCTCCAACTACCATAGTTCCAGGCGGATATGATTTTGGGTTTTATGCATATTTTGCCGAGATCTCTGCTACTGGCAATGCAACATCTGCGGTTGAAATATTATCTAACAAACTAGGTACTGAGATTGATGCTCTCATCTATAAGATTCGCATCAGTATTTATGATAAATTAATTACCACACTCGGTAGTAATGAGGGTAATTTTGCTGCTGCAATCCTACTTGGTGAAACCAAAGGGCTTGATAATAAAATTATGCAAAATATGCGAATGTCCGGGATTTCGCATATATTATGCGTATCCGGTTTTCATCTCTCTTTAGTTGCCATGATTTTATTCGTATCAATCCGCTTCCTGTTGAATTTATTCGACTTCATTGCTTATAATTGCAACATTAAACTAATTGCTGCTATTTGTTCTTTAATCGGTAGTTATGGCTATCTGCATTTAAGTGGTATGCAAATTGCTGCTACCAGAGCATTTATTATGACCGCAATTTTTATTATGGCGATTATAGCTGGTAGAACTCCATATCCTTTGCGTTCCATTGCCCTTGCTGCTGCTTTTATCTTGTCTGTTAACCCAGAATATATTTTTCATCCCAGTTTTCAACTGTCTTTTATTGCGGTATTATCATTAATTTCAGGCTATGAATTTTACATGAGACACCAATGGATTCTAGGAGAACGTATTGGTGTTATCTCCAAGATTAGATTTTATTTGGCTTCCAATATTTATTCCAGTTTTTTAGCAAGCGTTATCACCGGACCAGTAGTAATCAATCAGTTTTACATTTTCTCCAACTATTCTATTCCCATGAATTTAATCGCAGTGCCGATTATGTCGTTCTTCTTAATGCCATTAGCGATTCTATTAGTAGTGCTGATACCATTTAATATGGATTGGATGGTAATGAAATTTCTGGGTTTTTTTATTAATATTATTATTAATGCAGCGCAAATAGCACATGATGCGCCAGGTTCAGTATGGTATTTTGGTTACATTACACCATTTAGTTTTATTACATTTTTATTTGGTTTTGCCTGGGTTTGTTTATGGCAAACCAAGTGGCGGCTCGTTGGCATTATCATCATACTGATATCTTTTGGGTTAATGCTATGCTCGCCTAAGCCTGATCTATTAGTTGATCTGGAATCAAATGCAATAGCCATTAAAAATATTAATAATCAGTTAGAAATTTATAGCAATAATAAAATACCAAAATTTCAACGACAATATTGGACAAACTGGTTTGGACAGCAATATGCTCCACTATTACCACTAAACTTCAATAATTTTACTACAGCTACTGACAAGAAAATTGGCATAAATTACCAAAATAGTGAATGTGATTTGAAAAATGCTAAAGATGTACAGCTTAATATGCGTGATTATAATCAATGTGTTAATGGCAAACTAAATATTAGTTATGAGTTGTTAAAAAGCGTAGGAGTTATTGCAATATTTTGTGACTGGGATAAATGTCGAATTAAGCACAACCATCCCAGGCATTTCGGTGCAGGTTAGTAGTAATTATAATTATTTGAGTTGTGGGTTAGACGAAGGTAAAAATCAAATAAGTGCTAGAAGTCATAGAGTCTTCGGAGTGCAACGTACATTATAAGTACTTGAGCACCGAAGATCTCTAATGACAACAACGCAATTATTGATTTTTACCGAGTATTACTGGTTTTTAAGGCATGTTCAATAGCTCTGGAAATAGCATCAGCCGTGTATGGTTCTGTAAATTGCACCCCATTAATGAAGAATGCTGGTGTTCCTATAAATTTAGGTGAAGTGGCCGCAATCTTGGTATTTGCAATGAGAATATCTGCAAGTTTCTCATTATTTAAGCATTCTTTATAACGCTCTGGAGAAACACCACCTAATTGACCTATACTAGTCAGAATTTCACGATAATTTCTATTTACAGACCAACTATCTTGTTGTTCCAGTAGCACACTTACAAATTTAAAGAAACTCTCTTTATTATTAGCGCATCTGGCAAGTATTGCTGCATCGAAATCCTGTTTATTACCGATAAATTCACGAACAACATAAATAATTTTATTAGTATCAATATATTGTTCTTTAATTTTAGGCAAAACCTCTTTCTTATAATAAGCGCAATGTGGACAAGTAGGAGAAAAATATTCGACAAACACAACTGGCGCCTTAGTATTATCACCTATGATCATATCATCATCTGTTGGTTCAAATTTGTTTCTGGTGACGATAACTGATTCTTTTGGTGATTCTTCTTGAGCTGTGGTTGCTAATGATGTTGTTTCTGGTACTTGCTGACCATCTAACTTAGGATTATTATCATTCTCTTGAACATCGGTCTGAACGCTAGCTTGAGCATTATTGGTATTAATAGTAGTTTTATCTGCTTCTACTGCTGGCGCTGAAGAAGACACAGCTTGTGATTTTTCTTCTTTGCATTGTTTTAATTTAGCAGTGTAGTCATTAATTTGTGATTGTGCTGGAGTAGAATATTCTGGTTTATCAGAGCAAGAGCTAAGACATAAAAAAATTATAGCAGCACAAAGATTAAGCATATATCTCTTTAGTATTTAAATTATTTTACAATAGATGAAAATTAATTCTTCGTTCTTCGTTCTTGATCGAACTATAATTACATAATGTATAATATGCCTTAACTTCAATGATGTGATTAAAAACATCTGCTGCCTAATTCTTTGTGTTCATTATTATTAACTTGGTGACCTTAAAATCACAGAACCTAGCTATAAGATCACCAAATAGATTATCATTACTTTGCAGGTCAAGCAGTCTTTTGTTTTCTAATGCTGATCGATTCCTTAAGTGCAATCAAAGTAAAACCTATCACCGCAATAACAATAGCAACAGGTATTATGGTAATAGATTCGATATAAGCGCTGCGATGGTATACTTTTATACCATCAGCCATGGCACCATCCCATAATCTATCCATATTAGTGCCAATTATAGCATGAAATATAGCGCCAAATCCCATAGCTATCATATTTGCAACTGCAGCGGCCATACCACTTAAATTGGGTGGCACATAGGTAGCTATCTTTGAGACCGTAATTACTTGATAAGCACAAAATAATCCTATGATCAAGCAAGTCATATTTAAGGTAAAGGCATTACCAACACCAGATAATAAATAAATAAAACCACAAATCATACCAACACCAGATATTATGGTAACACCATAGTGCAGATTATATTTATCTGCAAAATAGGGTAACACTATACATCCTACGCACATGCCAGTTAGTATTGAGGCACCAATTCCACTGGCAATCTCTTTACTGATATCATACACCGTATAAATAAAAGCAGTACACCAAGCATCAGCAAAGCCTTCTAAAGGCCCGATCATTAAGCCAGCAAGAATACTGGCTAACAATAATTTATAATTAACTATCACTGATCTTATCTCGGTTAACACTCCTTCTTGAGATGCTGCTACCTTAGATTTTGGTAGTACAAAATAAGTTAATACCGCAAGTACGACGCTAATTATCAGTAAAATATTAATCACTTCATTGATCCCAAATGTTTGCAAAATTTGGGTTAATGGTTTGCTGGAGTAAACAGCGGTAATTAAGGCAAAACACACTGTTATACCTAGCATGCGTGTAAAATGTTGTGGGAAAATAATACGAAAAATTTGTAAAACCCCGATAATTGCTGCCGAACTACCAATACCAGTAAGCAACCTACCTATTAATACATATTCCCAGCTATTAGCATACGCAATGGGGATCAAACCACTAGAAGCTAAAATTATACAAAGTGGTAATATAATTTTAGCTTCTAGCCTACTTAATAATAAACCAATAGGAATGTGAAGAGTTATATATCCAATATAGTAGATACCAGCAAATGCTCCAAATTCCGTTGCCCCTACATTAAATTGAGTAAATAATTCCGACATAATTAAATTTGGAATTACTCGTAATATATATTGGTAACAATAAAATGCTGTTAAGCATAACCAGGTTATGCCAATAATAAAATAGTTGCGATGTAATGTCATAACGATACCTTTTTAATAAGACATTGATTAGACTTTATTCTTAAAACCTTCTTTCTGATGATTGTCTTATCAAGATAAAGTTTTGGTTTAGAAGAAGTCTATAAATTTAAAACACAGAAAATAGAAATTAATGAGATATATAGCAGCGCTCGGCTGCGAGTGGAATGATAGAGAAAAGAATAGTAGAAATATATTGCTTATTGTTAGCAGATTTGTCAGTACAATACATAGATCTTAGGTCAAGCAACCTGGGACGGCAGCTTTTGCTAGAAAAATATATACAAAAAATACTTGCTATAGAAAAAGACACGTTAACTTATTGATTAATTTTTTATTAAATTACCAAAATTAGCTACTAATGTCAATAGGTTTTGATAGTTAAATCATAAAGCGTTTAATAAACTTGTATCAATTTGTAAATTGCATTCATACTCGTCAAGCTAAGGAAAAGAGACGATATGAACGTCATTGCGAGACGAAGTCGAAGTAATCCAGGAGACAACATGTTTTACTGGATTGCTTCGACCACTATCGTGGTCTCGCAATGACGGTTGGTGGTGGCTTAAGCAATACGGTTCTATTGTCTCTTTTTTCTTAACTTGACGCGTATGGATGCATCAGAGCCTAAGACATAGATTTGATTAACTCTATTATTTTCTTTCTCACTCTAACATCTTTAATTTCACCAAATGCTTTTACTAGTGCTATAACTTCTTTTTCAGTAACACTACAATTATTATTAGGTTGGCTCTCCCCATATTCTTCATGATCTTCAGCAAAGATGCTTTCTAAGGTAGTATCTTCCTGGTCAAAAAAGTAATTAACTGGAACTTTAAGAAATTTTGAGAAACTATATAACTTACCACTGGAAATGCGATTGGTTGCCTTTTCATATTTTTGCACTTGTTGGATACTGACATCAGCAGCTTCACTTAATTCCTGTTGGCTATAACCTAGCATCATTCTACGAATTTTCAAACGTCGACTAACCAGATGATCAATGGGATCGGCTCTTCCTTTAGTAACTTCAGCGTTTTCTGACATTTGTCTATAGACTCCTATTCCCACAATATTATATTTTTAGTAGGCTGCAATTATAACGATCAGATTAGAAGTAATCAAGCTTTACAGTATCTAATGGCATGATAACCAAATAATGATTTAATCATAAATTGCATTATTAACACTAAAAACACAATTATTAAGGTAGTACTATCTCCAAATAATGAGTATAAGGTTGGAGTTGCTAATTTTTCTGGAATAAAGCCATCGACAAATCCAATTTGATTCAAATTAAGCTTTTTGATAATTCTACCCAACGGATCAATAATAACTGATATCCCATTATTAGCGACTCTAATCATCGGCATGCCATTTTCTATAGCACGCATGCGACTAATATAAAAATGTTGATGAGGACCCGAGGAATTTCCGTACCAGCCATCATTTGTTACGTTGATAATAACATCTGCTATGCTGTTAGATACACGTGCTTCATTCGGAAAAATTGATTCATAACAAATTAATGGCCTAATTACCAAATTAAATTTATCGAGTTTTACAATATTAGCTGTACCTTCTGTATAATCTATAAAACCAGGAGTAAGTTTTTTTAGTGGGATAATATGTTTTAACGGCATATATTCACCAAATGGCACCAAATGTGATTTGTGGTACTCAAATAATTGCTCTCCATCAGCTTTTAGTGCATATAAAGCTGTGTAAATCTGAACAGCATCGTCCTGTTTGCCGTTATCGGTAATCCCACCAGCTAATAGAATTGCGCCGGTGTTATTTAGCATTTCCAATAATTTATATTTTATAGAAGGATGGGTATAAGGTACTACTAAGGACGCTTCCGACCAAATAATCAAATCAGGATTTCCTGGTGCTTGCGATAGAGAAAGATGCAGATCAAGATGCTGCCAGAATTGTGTTAAATCCCATTTTGCTAATTGAGGGATAGAAGGTTGTACTAATCTTACTTGTATATTCAAAAATTTAACTGGATTATTATGTAGCCTAAAGACACCATGGACTATGATTATCACCAAAATTAGCCCTGCAGTGGTTAGCGCTATTACAAAATCACATCTTTGTTTAACTAATAAATGGTGTAAGCTGGTAGCAATATATATTACTACAAAACTAAGCCCATATATGCTTACTATACTAGTTACCTGAATTAAAATTTCAGAAAATGATAAGGCATAGCCCAATAAATTCCATGGTAAGCCAGTGAAAATCCATGAACGCAGCCATTCAAAGAATACCCAAACTACGCAAAATACAAAATGGTAATATTTACTATTGCGTATAAACCAACAAATGTAACAGCTAGCTGCAATAAAACAGCTCAATACTAATGGTAATCCAAATAAAGCAAAAGGTAGAGCCCACCAGAATTCTTCTATATAAACACTAACTCCTATACTAATCCAATATAACCCCGTTAAAAAATGACCAAAGCCAAAAATAAATCCGTAAATTGCTGCATGACGCCAGCTCATAGATTTATAAACCTGGAAACACAATAAGCTAAGCGCAAACACAGCTGGGATCAGAAAAGTTGGTGCGAAAATAAGACCGCTAAGCAGACCAGCGATTAAAGTAGCATATCGGTTAGACAACATAGTTAATGAATGAAGCATTGATAATAATTATATAATAAATAAATTAGATTGATATATTTTAATATCAATCTGCTATAATGGTTTAAAATTAAATTGAGAGGTATATTATAGATTTTATAGCTATAATTTTGTAGTATTGAGAGAATATGTTGCAATTTACCACAGTCAAAATTAAAATACACCAAATACTAACTATAGAATTAAATCAATGGTGTTACTTACAATACTGCTAATTGCCATAATGCTAATAATTTCTGCATTATTGGCAGCAACTGAAACTGCTATTACCGCTACTTCTCCGGGGAAAATATATAAATTAAAATCCAGAGGCAATAAAAGGGCGGTAATTGCTTTACAAATTTTGAAAGTGAAAGAAAAAGTTATCAGCACTATGTTAATTGGTAACAGCTTGATTAACACAGTCTGCACAACTATTGCCACTAGTCTATTTATTGATCTAATAGAAGATCATAGTGTGGCCACCATCTTATCTTCAGCAGTGATGGCATTTTTAATCATTATATTTGCTGAAGTCATCCCAAAAGCTATTGCAGTGACCAAAGCAGAAGAAATAGTACTGCTTAATGCGCGGATAGTAGTAGTTTTCTTAAAATTACTAGCTCCAGTTAATAAAATGCTGGATCTAGCACTTAAAATTTTCTGTTTTGTATTCCGGATCAATCTGACACAAGAAATTTCTGGCGCTGATGAAGTTCGTGGTATTATAGAGCATCAACACCAAGAAGGAAATGTATATAAAACTGATCGTGATATGTTGGAAGGAATTTTAGATATTCGCGATATGACAGTATCTGAAATTATGGTGCATAGAAGTAAAATGATAACTCTTAATATTGATTTACCAAATTCAGAAATAATTCAGACAGCACTATCTAGCCCTAATACTAGAATTCCAATTTGGAAAGAAAGCACTGATAATATCATTGGAGTTTTGCATATCAGAGACTTATTACGGGCGTTATATGATAATGGCAATGATCATGCTAAAATCAATATCTCTAAACTATTAAGCCAACCATGGTTTATTCCGGATAATGCTTTGGTAATTCAACAGTTGCACGCATTTAAAGAACGTAAAAATCACCTAGCGTGTGTTGTCGATGAATATGGAGATCTGCAAGGTATTATTACTCTTGAAGATATTTTGGAAGAAATAGTAGGGCAGATCCATGATGAATATGATAGATCAGGAGAAGCAATTATCAAGAAGTCAGATGTTGAATATATAGTAGATGGCGCTACCACTATTCGTGACCTTAACAGAGAATTAAATTGGGAACTACCGGATGATGATGCTAATACTATTGCTGGATTAATTATCCATAAAATTGCTAGAATACCAAATCAAGGAGAGAGTATCAAGATTGCTAATTTAAAAATTGTGGTAGTCAAGAAAATAGCAAACAGAATTCATACTGTTAAAATTAAAATCTTAGCTCCATACGATAATAGCGGTGATTAGTATATTAGGAAATCTAATACAAATATTAGCGATGTTATCAAGTGCCACCGCAATAATATTGGCTCATACTGTTTATGGTCGAAGATTATTATGCTTAAGTTGTTTATGTTCGGTATTCTCGTTCATATTATTAGTTTATGGATTTATCATTTCTGACTTCTCGCTACAAAATGTTTTTCTCAACTCAAGTACTATCAAACCGCTAATATATAAAATCGCCGGTAGTTGGGCTAGTCATGAGGGCTCAATTTTATTATGGCTTTGTCTGCTTAGTATTATAAATTGTATATATATATATTTGTCACCCACACCATTTTCGTTTAATAATCACCTCGATCACCTCATTAATCGTTACCAAATTATTATATTATCGCTGTTACAGCTAATGTTTGCTAGTTTTATCTACTTTACTTCGAATCCATTTCATAAATTATCATTTACTCCCATTGAAGGACTAGGATTAAATCCTATGCTCCAAGATATAGCGCTGGCTATTCATCCACCAATATTATATTTCGGCTATCTTTGTTATGTGGTACCATTTACTGTCAGCTGTATTATATTGTTAATTAATACCGATGAAGTAAATCGCATATCCAAATTATTAAAGCTTGCTAAAACATTTGCTCATTGTGGAATATTAGCAATGACCTGCGGGATCAGTCTTGGTTCCTGGTGGGCATATCGAGAATTAGGTTGGGGAGGATTCTGGTTTTTTGATCCAGTAGAAAATATTTCGTTGATGCCATGGTTATCAGCTATTGCTTTGCATCATACAATATCAATAACTATATCATCTAGAAAATTTATTTATTGGAGCCTTAACTTATCGATCATCACTTACCTATTATCAATTTTGGGAACATTTTTGGTTCGTTCTGGAATAATCGTATCAATCCACTCATTTGCATCATCCCCAGAACGTGGCATATATATGTTAATGATTTTTTCAGTCATTGCTTTAAGCAGTATTGGCTTGTTGGCATTTCGTCAATTAACTATCATCAGTAGACCGTTGATGTTTAAAGAGAAAGGAATAATCATCGGCAATATTTTTTGGTTAATAGGATTGCTAATATTAGCAACCTCAGTAATTTATCCAGTAATTCGTTATTTATGGAGCAATGAGCTGATATCAGTGGAGTATCAATATTTTATGCATAGTTTTATTCCGGTGACTATCATTAGCACTTTCTTCGCTGCTATCTTTTCAGTACCCAAGAATTATCGTAAATATATTATTATCTTAACACTAGCTATTTTATTAACCTGGATTAGCAGTGTAAAAGTCTCTTATACTATAGTTTCAGCTAGTGCAGTGGTGACTGCAATCTTTCTAATTCTACAAATGTTAATATTATTAGTGACAAGTAGTAATTATTTTAAAAAAATGCCACCAGAAAAAACTATGGCTATGATTTTGAGTCATGCTGGTTTAGGTTTATTGGTTCTTAGCTGCACCTTTAATGGGTTATTGCAAAGAGAAACAGAATTCATCGGTAAAGTAGGTGACACGGTAGATTTGATGCAGTTTAATATCCAATTAAAAGATGTTAGATTTGCTAAAGGTACAAATTATTATCGTCAAATTGCAGAATTTTGGATTGACGATGACAGCACTCATAATATTACTATCCTTAAACCTGAGAATAGATTTTATATTATTGAACAAAGCTTATCTCAGGAAAGTGATATATTCTCTTACATTACTCACGACCTGTATGCGGTTTTAAGTAGGGTAGATGAGGATATTGTCCATGCCAAAATATATTATCGACCATTCATTAGCTTAATTTGGTTATCTGCAATAATTATTGTTAGTGGCTTGTTAATTAGCTTGTTGAATACACTGTTTGGCAATCAGTCAGATAGACGGGTAGATAGGTAGTTAAAATCATTTGAGATACTGTCTATGCCACCTATTAGGCGGCGTATGACAAGTTTGTGAGCGTTCACAGGTTTAAAAAAGTCGTCATTGCGAGGTTTTTCAGCCACCTCCGTCATTGCGAAGAGCTTTAGCTCTGAAACAATCCAAAGAATCTAACGCCTTGACTGGATTGCTTCAGAGCTAAAGCTCTTCGCAATGACGTTGGTCGCCAGCTTTGTAAGTCGTATATTGACGTTCAATTTTAAAAACGTGAACGCTCACAATTTGAAGCTGAAGTTGATTCACGACTTTTTCTAAAAACCGTGAATCAACACATGAGTTTGACTAATATTATTATTATTTATTATATTGCCTATGCTGCGAATGACAGTATGTATTATCTCTTATTAAAGGTTGAACACTTCGTGAAATAGCCCTCCCTCACCCAAAAGAAACTCGTGGGTTTCTTTAGTAAGATGGTTTATTACATATGTTTTCTCCTCTTGTGGTGAGTCAAAAGCCAACTTCGATAGAAAATCAGATAAAACTCCTTTGGTTTCTAGTATGTTCTGTTGTTCAACTAGTTTTTGACGATACTCAGCAGTAGTTTTTTCTATCTTCTCAATTAAGCTCTGAGACAATAGCTCTGATTTAGTTGCTTCATTCACTGGTTGAAGTAAGTCAGGATTGGTTGAAATCTGCTTTGTAAACTCTATTAACTTTTGTGCATTAGCTGAACCTATTGAAAGTTTTTGTAGAGCTTGTTCACAAAACTTTAAATAAGTTTGCTCGTTAGATCGGTAATATATCAGACAAGCTATCATAGAAAGGTCTTGATCTTGAACATTGATAGAGCCTTGATTTAGGTTTTCTACTAACGTTCTAGCGATTATTGTTAGCGTACCACTAAGCTGGTCATCATGATTTGATAATAAATCAATCATCTTGGCTAATTTGCTAACTTTTAATGATGTTGCTGTTTCTTGCTTGCTACTAAATGAGTCTTGCAGTATTTTTGATTCTTGCTCTATAATATTTTCTGAAAGCTGTGATTTCTCTTTTTGCTCAAGGCTTAACTGACTAAAATCATCTGTAGTTTGGATGATTTTTTGCGTCAATCCTAGATTTTCAGGATCCATAATCAACATCCCCAAATATGATCCATATTTACAACAAATATCTTGGTTGAGAGTTAATTCTTGTTTAAAGTGCGCTAGTAAATCTGGATTTTTGTGGATATAATCCAGAGATGGGGATTGGCTACCTTCAAGGCCAAGAGCAGTTATTACCCCACTATTGCAATAGGGATCGCTCAAGTATACTGCAAGTATTATTTTAGCATGATTTGGTGGTACATCTTTACCGTCTACAGCTACATCATAGATTGGATCTTCTGCTATTATGACTTGTGGATTTTCTGCAACTAATTGCTGTAATATATAATTATTTATTATACTATCCTTATCGATATTTAGTTTATTTTTCATAACCATCTCTCCTATCAAATTGATTGATAAATATAAAGCAATATTCAACTGCTAAATATAAGCATAATAAAAAATATAAATTTTGCAAACACATGATTATACTTTAGAAATATTGTTGTAGACTTGCAACCACATATAATTCAAATTATGTTAAACCAGTGGAGCCAAAGCCACCACTACCTCGACTTGTTTCTTCTAGTTCTTCTACTGTTTCCCATATTACCCGTTCATGTTTAGCTACTACTAATTGGGCAATACGCATATCAACTTCTACTACAAAATCCTGCTTACCATGATTAATTAACATTACCTTAACCTCACCGCGGTAATCTGCATCAATAGTGCCGGGAGAATTTAATACTGTTACTCCATATTTTAAGGCTATTCCGGAGCGTGGCCTCACTTGCGCTTCAAAACCAATAGGTAGCGCTATTGCCATACCAGTAGCAATAAGTCGAACCTCGGCTGGTTTAATTATTACTGGTTCAGTAATATCAGCACAAAGATCCATGCCAGCACTGCATAAAGTAGCGTAATTTGGCAAAATTATAGTTCTAGACTGGTTCAATATTTTAATTTTGATCTTAATACTCATACTTTTAAAAACCTTTGTTTATTAATTTGATTTAACTATAGATGTTGCCATAATGATTGGCAAACTCAATCAGATAAGGATTGTCCATGTCACTGGAGGTATTGACTATAATTTGTGGAGTGTTCATAGTAACACTTATACTTTGTTACAAAATTGCTGCACTTAAAACCCACTTAAGCTTATCAACTGATAGCAATCAAAAATTAATTGCACAAAACCAGTTGTTACAGCAGGAAAATATCAACTATCTTAAAACAATCGAGCAACTTAATGCTCAGGTGAGTTACTTACAACAAGTAGTCGCTGCTACCAATAAAACTAGAGATGAATCTTTAGCTTCAGCAAAAGCGACATTATTTGATTTAGGCAATGAATTGTCTAAACAGTTAATTGAGATTCACAAACGTGAAAGTCAGGAGGTGCGTGAATTATCAGAAAAAAATATTGCTGCAACTACAACAAAATTTCATGGTGAATTTGAGCGTTTACTTAACATGATTGGAGTATTAAATAAAGATATTGAGCAATCTAAGGAAGTAGTTCAAGTGATAAAACAAGCATTACTATCGCCAACTAGCGCTGGAAGGTTTGCTGAAATTACATTAGAAAATATTCTAAAATCTTCTGGACTTAGAAACAAACTGGATTTTGCCATTCAATATAATATTAATGGCTTGGAGCATTTTAAATTACGGCCTGATGCGGTTATTTTTCTACCTTCAGGTAATTTAATGATTATTGACGCTAAGGCCTCTCAGTTTTTATTGAATGATCATGAACCTGAACAACTAGCAAAGACCATGAATAGTCACTTAAAATCGTTAAGTAACAAAGATTATGCCGAACATATTTTAACTAATTTTCAACATGATGGTAGCAAATTTAATAATATTATTACTTTAATGTTCTTAGCGACAGAACATTCTGTTGAAAAAATTATTAATGCTGATCAGAATTTTATGGATAAAGCTTGGGCTGCCAATATTTTTCCGGTAGGCCCAACAGGACTGATGAATATGCTGTCTTTTGCAAAATTTCAAATCACTGATCAAATGCGGGCTGAAAATCATCAACTTATTCTTGATGAGGTTAGAAAATTGTTATTATCTATTGTTTCAATTGCTGAACACTCACAAAAGTTGGGTACTAATATTCAGGGAGTAGTAAATAATTATGATAAATTCGCTGGGTCTTTTAACAGGCATTTATTATCTAGAGCTAAACAACTACAGAAATTAGGGGTAGATACTGGCAATAAAACCATACCATTATTATTAGAACGTTATCATTTAGTATCTACAAAATCAGAATTATTGGATTCGGAAATGGAAGAGGAACCTAAGCAATTACAAAAATTGTGATAATCCAAGTGCAACAAAACTACCACTTGAAGCTAAATATAATTAAATTCATCAGGTATTTTAAGTTAATTATTGCTTTTATGGCATTATAATAATTATCTTAAATATTAATTAAGTTAATTTTGATGGGAGGAAATTAATATGCATAAAAGGCCAAAAATTGCTTTGATTGGCGGTGGAAATATTGGCGGAACACTAGCTCATTTAATCAGTATCAGGCAACTGGGTGATGTAGTGATGTTTGATATGTTAGAAGGTGTACCACAAGGAAAAACCTTGGATATATCGCAGGCTTGTACCGTAGAAGGATCTAATGTTAAACTTACTGCTACTAACGATTATAAAGATATAGCTGGTGCTGATGCAGTAATCGTAACTGCCGGATCTCCACGCAAACCTGGAATGAGCCGTGATGATTTAGTAGCCATAAATACTGAAGTAATGAAAACTGTGGCTGCAGGTATTAAAACCTATGCACCAAATGCTTTCGTAATCGTAATTACCAATCCTTTAGATGTAATGGTCTATGTAGTTTTGAAAGCCAGTGGACTTGACCATAAAAAAATTATCGGTATGGCCGGAGTTTTGGATTCATCAAGATTTAGTTGTTTCCTGGCTGAAGAGTTTAAAGTATCAATTGAAAATGTTAACAGCTTTGTTCTTGGTGGGCATGGAGATTCAATGGTGCCATTAGTAAGATATTCAACGGTAAGTGGTATACCTGTGCCCGATCTTATTAAAATGGGTTGGAGCACCAAAGAACGGATAGAGAAAATAGTTGAGCGTACTAGAAATGGTGGTGGAGAAATTGTTGGTCTGCTTAAAACCGGTTCAGCTTATTATGCACCGGCTGCTTCAGCGATTGAAATGTTAGAAAGTTACTTATTAGATAAACGCAAGATATTAGGATGTGCTGCATATTTACAGGGCGAATATGGTGTTAATGACCTCTATGTTGGAGTGCCAGTGATTATCGGCGCAGGGGGAGTAGAAAAAATAGTAGAGATAGAATTAAATAGTGAAGAAAAAACAGCGTTTAACATATCAGTTGCTGGGGTCAGCAAGATGATTGGGTCATTAAAGTTATAGATGCTCGTTAATATACCAAGCGCTGGAGTTTGTTGTTACTATTTCTCAGACAAACATCTAGGCTTGGTAATAAATATCTTGCAGTAATGTCGTTAGCAGTATATATTACCTGCCATACGATTTAGTCGGGGGGTGTAGCTCAGTTGGTTAGAGCGTCTGCCTGTCACGCAGAAGGTCGCGGGTTCGAGTCCCGTCACTCCCGCCAATACCTACTAAAGCTCCATAGTTTTTTTAATTAAGGAATTTTGGTGGGGTATACTTAGGGTATACTTTAGAACAAAGTTTTAGATATAAAATTAAAATATTGTATTAGATATCAAGCTTATTTGACTATTTTTAAATTCTTAAATAAGAATCACTGTTATGAATTTTTGATTTTTGAAAGCTCTCCACCTAAAGTACCTAAACCACCTAAAGTTTTGCATTTTACTATCTGAAAGTCCTTTGAATTAAAGAAGTTATGAGATTATAGAAGTCCATATTTATCTTACCTAAAGTCGGCTAAAGTTACCTAAAGTTCTTCTTATCTCTTTTAGTTATTGTAGTATTGTGAGTTATGCAAAAGTAAATGAAATTTTTGTTATACTTCCATACGAAGGCGTCTAGATGTTATAGTCTCATCTTCATATTTCCAGAAATCGCCACCTCTAGCAGAACTCCAATTGTAACCTATCTTTTTAAGAGCCTTTAAGGCAGCAGCGCTTAAAGAAGACTCTTCACCTTCAAACATTACTCTGCTTGGATTTTCTTTTATAACAATACAATTTATATTGTTATCCTTAGCAAAATAAAGCACCGTGTTAATTGACATAGAAATCTCTATATTAATCATTCGGCGTATCCCAATCTACTGATTTCACTTCACCAGTTTGATAAAACTGCCTGATAGATTTAATAAAAACGATAAAATCCTTACTTTCTTCTGTGAGTCTATTAATGGTATCCCAATCAACTTCTGTTCTTTCTCTGGCTGGTATAAGCAGTTGACTTTCTGGAGGGTTATCTGAATCTAGGCTGATAAATCCAATACCATGCAAGGCATTTAAAATTCTCAGTTCTTTCAGAGTATCGCTTCCTTCGATTTGAGATGCTACCAAATAACCAAAATTCGCCCATGAAGAATTCGATACCGTTTGGAAAAAGCATTCCCGAACATTTGAGCGATTTATCAACAATTTAACTTCAAAAGACCATAAGCGTGTCCATTTATCAGAATAATGCTGTACGCAGTTTTTAACTTCTAGATTCCACTCAGAGGACAAATCTTCCATCGCTACAATGTCAGGATAAAGCCAATGATTGCCTCTAAAACCGCGCATATTTGACGAACGTCTTTCATCTATACGTTTACTGTAAAGCCCAAACTCTGATGATAAGTACTTAAATAATTTTGAATACAAATCATGTTCAGAGATGAATGCGTTCGTAATCGATGGTCTTACAATAACTGAATCGATATTCTCTGTTTGAAAAACCTCATTAATATCTGTTTTGCTAGTATAGTAGTACCTACGCGGTCTTCCCTCTACTATCTTAATATTGGAGTTCTTTTTTTTGAGACGAACAAAGAAATAACGCATAGAGCTCATTTCTCTTACTAGCTGGTGCACAAGTTCTACATCACTAGTTATTGATGTGCTGCGCTCTTTTTTGTCACGACATTTGTCAGGATATGTTGTAAATACCCATTCAGCAATTTCACGGGAAGTAAATTTTTGTTCAGGATTCGCCTGTAGATAATCTGCTACAATTTTTACTAAGTTAAGTGACATATTTAATCCTACTTGCCTATGATTCAGCTATAAATCTTGAAGTGTTTTGGCTATAGCTAAACCCCTATAAAACGGTTATAACATGTACTTTTCAAACAGAGTGTCTACGTCACAGCGATATTTCCTTCTTCTAGATTTAGCTTGAGCCCATTTTGGTTCAATAGGATTCAAATCAGGAGAATAAGGCGGTAAGTACTCCAATATATGACCAGCTTTTTCTATCATAGTTTTTAAATACGGACTTTTATGGAAACTTGCATTGTCTGTCACAACCACGGAATTATTAGGTAATTTCGGTATTAAATCTTGTTCTACCCAGCTGTTAAAAATAACTGTATTAACATTGCCGTCAAAAATTGACACGGTTAGCAGCGATTTACCTACTAATGCCCCTATAACATTAGTTCTTTTTGACGGATGCCAATCATGAACACCATAACACCTCTTGCCTTTTGCCGAATATCCGTGAGTTCTAGGCGCGCTATGGACAAACCCGCTCTCATCGGTAAAGACAATAACTTTTTCCTCTGCCTCGTACTTTTTTATCTTATTCTGAAATTCTAACCTCTCTTCTTCTTTTGCCTTCGGATGTTTTAAAGCTTTTTTTATACGTAATGTTCAACTTCTTTAATGCTTTTTGTATTCCAGATTTACTCACTCCTAACCGCTCAGCTCTTTCATATTGATACGCGTCACTATATTGCACCACGTCTTCTCTCAATTTATCAATCGGTATTTTTTTCGAAGCTCTATTCCTATTCTTTAGAGGAGATATTTTTTTAGTCCATACAAATACCGTGTTTTTTCCTACTCCAAAACGTTTTGATATTGATTCAAAACTCATCTTCTCTTTTTCTTTGATAGCCAGTACTTTCTTTCTAAAATCTATCGAATATGTCATAACAATTATTTTAATTATACCCTTTGATTATAACCGTTTTATAGAGGTTTAGCTATATTGCAATGCCTTCTCAAGACACTGATTTTAACGACTTATTGAAGGAGGTGCAATAATAGACCTCTTTCGAAACTCATTTACCAAGATCCCAATTATATAAACCAGCAATTAAATTGAACCTAAGACCAAATCTTTTGCGTCTATTTCGATATTTATCAGCAATTATTTTAAAACGCTTTAACATACCTATAACATTTTCATTTAATACTCTGTCACTTGCTAAACTTCTATTATTTTTCTTATCTTCTTTGGTTAAAGCATTCTTTTTACTCTTTTTCTTTGGTAGCTCAGAATTTGTATGAATCTTCTGTAAGCCTTGATAACCAGTATCAGTAATCACTTTAACCTCAGGCAGTATATGGGTTCTTGATTCTTTAAATAATTTAAAATCATGACGCTTACCATTGGAAAAAGAAGTGCATATGACTCGTTTGCTTTTCTTATCTACTACTATTTGAGTCTTTAACGTATGTCTTTTCTTTTTACCTGAGTAATAGTATTTCTGTTTTTTTGGGGTCGCTCTATAGGGCTTTCTGTAGCATCTATTAAAACTAATTCATACTCCATACCGCTTTTAACTAGAGCCTTCTTACCTGGAAGAGCAAAATCCGGATGTTTTATTAGAGTGTCTTCAACAAAACGAATTGTTTTAAATGCACTGCTTTCGCTAACCCCATAATTCTTAGCTATATGAAAATAGGTACGGTATTCCCTTAAATATTCAAGTGTCATTAATAGGCTGTCTTCCATACTAAGACTAGCTCTTCTGCCACCTTGGTACCTCCTATTTATTTGTTTCTCTGTCTTTAAAATCCCTACCATCTTTTCGAATGTACTATTTCTTACCCCAGTTAATCTTCTAAAATGCTCTTCCGATAAAATGCTTAAATTTTTATATCTCATATAGTTCTAAATTAAGTAAATTCGACTTTATAGCATATTTAGTCCAGTTTCGAAAGAGGTCTAATGACTGTACAACAGGTAAAAGACAGTATAGCAAATGCAACTGTAATTGACAAGGAATTACCAGAACCTCTTAGAAAACCGTTGCAGCCGCCGACTGAATTTCCTATAGATTCATTGCCTCCGATGTTAAAAAACACTGTCCTTGCTCTACATGACAAAATACAAGCGCCTATTGCACTATGTGCGCAATCGGTTCTTGCTGTAGTAAATCTTAGCGTGCAAGGTCATGTGATACCAATTGCAATAATTAACGCGGTGGCCTAAAATGGATTTTTAACGGATAAAAGGTACTCAAATAGCTAAGTTAATATTGCCGCTAGGTTTTCATGATCATGATTTTATAAAAATGATGAAACATGAGCCGCATGGTCGGAATCGCATACGTTTATTGGCGATGTATCACCTTCAATTAGGCAAATCTTTTAAAGCCATATCTGCAATAGTGAAGTTGCACTGGAAAACCGTGCAATCATGGCTCAGAAGATTTAGAAATCATGGTTTTGAAGGTTTATTTGAATCACAAAGAAGCGGCGCTCCTAGGAAGATTAACACTCTACAAGAATCTGCTCTTTTTGATAAAATCAATATGCTCAGTGAAAGTGAAACTGGCGGGTATATAACCGCAAAGGAGCTACATAACATGTTGCTTGAGGAATATGGCGCTAAATGCGCTTTAAAAACAGTCTACAATACTATGCATCGCCTTGGTTTTAGCTGGATTACTTCTCGTTCAATGCATCCAAAGTCAAATCAAGAGACTCAAAATACATATAAAAAAACTTCCCAGACATGTTAACAGAATTATTACCAAAAAATATCGATAGATGTAACGTTGATATATGGTCTCAGGATGAAACTCGAGTTGGGCAACAAGGTAGCTTAACTCGTATATGGGCTAAACGCGGCACTAGACCCCGTAAAGTTCGGCAACAGCAATTCATTTCAACATACATTTACGGAGCTGCTTGCCATGATACGGGAGAATCTTTTGCATTAATTTTACCATATGCCAACACACGGGCAATGAATAAATTCTTAGAAGACCTTTCTCTCACTACTCAAAGCAACCGACATATAGCTTTACTAATGGATAATGCAGGTTGGCACACAGCCAAAAAACTAACTGTTCCAAGCAATATCACTTTGATACCGCTTCCGCCTTATGCACCAGAACTTAATGCAATGGAACAAGTTTGGGAGTGGATCAAAAATCATTTCTTGTCTAACCAATGTTACGGTGCATATGAAGATATTGTCACTATGGCTTGTTACGCTTGGAATCAACTTGCTCAGAATGTAGATTTAGTAAAATCAATTATGTATAGAGACTGGATAAATACACCGTGTTAATTATTGCAATCGGTATGAATATAATGATGCCTTTTGGAGAGATAAAGCCTATTTCATGCTTTTTTCTAACTATTGCGGAAAGCGGCGAAAGAAAAACTAGTTGCGATAATGTCATGTTGAAGACAGTTAGAGATTATGAAGAGGAACTTAGGAAAGAAAACAGCGTAGATCTACAAGCCTGGGAAAACGATTGTACGACATGGAAAAGAGAATATGAGCTAATTCTTAGGGAGCAAAAAAGTACAAACGGTTCTAGAGATATAATAAAAAGCAAATTAGATGCACTTGGAGCAAAACCAGTATCACCGCTTGTTCCATTAATTGTATGTCCTGATCCTACGTTTGAAGGGTTATGTAAATTAATGATAACAAGCAGACCGAGTCTCGGTATTTTTTCCTCGGAAGGCGGACAGTTTGTTGGTGGTTACGGTATGAGTGCGGATAATAAAATTCGTACCGCCGCTGCGTTATCCGAGATGTGGGATGGTGAACCGATAAAAAGAGTAAGAGGCGGTGACGGCACTATTATATTAGCAGGTAAAAGATTAAGTATGCACTTAATGGTGCAACCAAATATCGGTACAAATTTTTTATCCGATATAGCATTAAAAGACCAAGGTTTGTGTTCTAGGCTACTAATTAGTTATCCACTAACCACAATAGGTACTAGATTTCAACACGAGGTAAAATCTGAGAGCGTTGAAGCCTTAACTACATTTAATCAAATAATTGATAAAATATTTAGATTACCTTTGCCAATTAAAGATGGTTGTACTAACGAATTAAATCCAAGAATAATCAATATGGAAGGTCAGGCATTAAATGCCTATAATGAGTTTTCCGATCATATAGAAAAAGAGCTTGCTCCCAGTAAGTCTCTTGAGTCTATTAAAGGTTTTGCAAATAAGCTACCAGAGCATGCGTATAGAATAGCTGCTACATTTGCTGCAATAGACAATATAGAGGTTAAACAATTAGATTATCAATACATAAAAATGGGAATTGAAATTGCGTCATACTACGGAGAAGAAGCACTAAGGTTATTTAACAATGGGGTAATTGATCCAGATATAATACTTGCTGAAAAGCTTCTTGATTGGCTGCATAATAAATGGGATGAGGATTATATATCGCTACCGGATATATATCAAAGAGGCTTAAATGCAATTTCTACAAAAGCAACGGCATCAAAAATTGTTACTATATTAATAGATCATGGCTGGCTTAAAAAGCAAGACGAACCAACATTAATAAAGGGAAAAATGAGAAAAAATGCGTTTAAAATCATAAAGAATTAATAATTTTATGAATATATTTCCTAAATTTAACTTTAAGCAATTTGAAAATAAATATTTGATATTACAAACTTTAGGTACTTTAGACACTTTAGGTGGAGAAGTGCTAAATTTTGAAAAATATTGCGATGAGTTAAATTATGATGATAAAATTCTAGTAGAAGAGCGTGCTGCTATCATAGAATTTGAAGGGAAGTTATCTCGTAATGAAGCTGAATTTTTAACTTTACGAGATATCCTATTAAAAAAGAATGAATTAACAAAAAGCACCTAAGATTGATTGGTTAAAGGTAGAATAAGTATTCAAAAGAAATACTGAAATTATTTTGTAATAAACAAATAAGGATAGACGAATTAAAGGCTTTTATTGTAAAATCCTAGCTAAATTAAAAAAATAATAATTAGTTATATGTTAGCAAAAAATATAAATTTTGTTGAAGACAACAATGCTGTGTTAACAGTGTTTGGTTATGATGCTTCAAAATACAATGCCTTAAAACACGGTATACTTTCAAAATACACTGTAATGCACTGGGAAAATAGAGAGGATTATGATTCTCTTCTTAGTTCTTTGGTTAGAGAATATAATCCTAATAGTACAACTGAAGAGCATTTAGTTGAAGAATTGGCAGGAATTATATGGCGTAAAATGCGTCTTAAGTATGCTGAGATGAGTAGTTTACAATCATCGTTAAGTAGAAATGTAGGAAGAGATAGTTTTGGTAGTAATGATTCTGCAAAAGATGCTTTGCTGGCAAGATCGTATGAAATAGAAAACTTTAATATAAAAGAAGCGATATTATCTAGTGAAAATGAAACTGAAGATGAATTAAGAATAGCTAAGGAATGTTTTGAACATTGCCTAGTAGCAATACGGATTTTAAAAGAAACAAACTCTTATGAAAATGGATTATCCGCTCTACACGAAGAAGATCAGACCAACTGGAAAAATGATTGGCTTAATGATGAGGAGAACGATATTTCTTCATCTACGGCAGAAGGATTATTATCTTGGACAAAAGACGCTAAAAAGTATTATGAAAAACGTATCTATGAGCTTGAAAATAGATCTAAAATTAAACAGCAAATTTTAGGCAAGTCTTTTTTAACAGATAAAGAACTTGATAAATACTCTAGATACGAGAGTCATTTAGACAGAAAATTTGAAAAGACTCTTGCTATGCTTATTAAGTTACAAGAAGTAAGAGAGGTAAAAAATCTTGAAAAATCCGTTTTGTAAAATTAGCTGTTTATCGGCAGAGTAAAAGCAAAGGTAGATCCTTTCTTACCATTGCTTTTACACCATATTTGCCCTTTATGAGCCTCTACAGCCCCCTTGCAAAGAGCGAGACCTATGCCCCTACCCCCAGCGGGTGTTTTAGTCCTAGAACTAACTTTAAAAGCTTCGAAAATAGAATATAGTTCTTTTTGCGGTATAGCTATTCCTTCATCGGTAATTTTAAAAGTAACAAAATCATTATTCTTATTAAATTTGATTGTGATTCTACCATTTTTACTATAAGAAATCGCATTAACAATTAAATTGTCTAGAGTTGAAGTAATGTAATGTTCATCACAACTTACCAATACATCATCTTCTATATCACAGAAAAATTCTAAGTCCTTATCTTCCAAATATAGTTTTTTGCAATAATCTAGGCGTTTATATATTAAATCACTTAAATCCACCTGCTTTTTATTTAATACATAGTTGAGACTCGAAAGTTTAGATACGTCAATCATATTGTTAATAAGAGTTTCTAACCTCTGAGAACTTTTTGCTATTTCATGAGTAGCTTCACGTCTTTGCTCTTCAGTAAATTTATCATAATTATCCCACAAAACTTGCCCCATACTTGTAATACCAACAATAGGTGTACGTGCTTCATGTTCTAAGTTACGGAGAAATTCATATTTTAGCCCCTGTGATTTCTCCAGCTCTTTTTCTCTGTCGTGTATATGAATACCTAAATGCTCTACTTTTTCTTCTGTAAGTTCTTGTTGCGCTTGTTTAGGTTTAAAGAAAGCAATTAATATACTGCTAATCATAAATAGTATATAGACCATCTTTAATCTTAAGTCCTCTAGTTCTGTAGAAAGATGCAGTATTCCTATATATTGTTGGTAAAGAATAATAGATAAAATTATGCCTGAAGCGATGATTATTAATGTAGATTGCCATCTAAGTAACATACCAATAATAGTTAAGTTCAAAATTAGAACAACCAATGATATATGATTAAAGTTACTTATTAAAACTAGAAAACTACTTATAAATGACGAAACAATAAATATAGATATTAACCATATAATTCCTAAATATTTTCTTTTAAAATTACTTGACCATAATTTTAAGCAAATAAGACTAGTAGCTATAAATAATACAGCACCTAACAAAATATTGATTAAGCGGAAATAGTGATAATATACTGTTCTATCAATGGAGAGAGTAATTATTGTTGCTGAGATTACGCTAAAAACAGCATAAACATAAACCATCTCTATTTTTAGAGGATTTAATTTACTATATTTTATCAAACTGAAATTAGTAATTTTTGTAGGTAAATTAGTAAAAAAATATTTAATTCCTTGCTGACGTTTTGGTGCAATTTCTTTTAAATTATCATTATCTTTAGCATTTACCCATCCACCAGATTCATTTAATAAATAATGCATCAACAACATAGTAGCTAAATTAGCAATAGTTCCCGGAATAATACTATCAATTCCTGTTGTTTGTTGGATGAATATCCTCCAGATTATTACTGTTGAAATTCCTACAATAATAGCAGTTAAAGCTACTTTTGGAGTACTACGAAAGCCAAAGATAGCTAATAACAATGGCATAGTAATTACAGGGGTATAAAAATTTCCAGCCAGCAACAATAAGTCATATAGGTTATTTGCAGATAATGCTAAAATAGTTGCCGATATTCCAACAAATATTGAGAAAATACGAGATAAGTGTAGAGTGTTTTTTGATGGTTTTATTAAATCATGAGCAAAGATCACTGCTGCTGAATTGATGTAAGAATCAGCACTGGACATGATCATTGCCATAATGCCAATTAAAGTTAGCCCCTTTAACCCTGGATAAGAATAGTTATCTATCACATATGTTACCAGAGTATCGGAATTTAGATTTGGATTATGCGCAAGTATGGTTATACCGATAAAGCACCCTGTTGCTCCGATAAATAGACAAAATAATGCTGCTAATGAAAAAGATTTACGAACCTGAGCAATGTTCTTTGCCATCAAGATTCTTTGGACAGTAGCTGGATCTAAACCAGGTATAGTGTAGTATAGGAATAAGATAAAAAAAGAATAGAGTTTTGGGTTATAAAAATTGAATACTGTAGTTGCACAAAATAAAGGATTACTTTTAGTAGCGTTCATGATTGTCCCTGGTGGATTATCAAATAAGCTCCAAACAAATATGGCAAAGAGTGGGACAAATACACCAAAAGTTAAAAATTGAATTACATCGGTAAAGGTAATAGCTCTAATCCCTCCTACTGTAGAGTAAGTAGTAATTACTATACTTGCAGCTAGTACTGCGTAAATACTGGAAAAGCCAAAAAAATGATAAAATAAATCTACCAAAACTTTAATTTGTACGGCAACATAGCCTATTGATAATAAAATTGAAGCAACGGCTGTGATAAACCTAATATTCTTGCCGTACAAGTCTCCCATAATTTCTGCAACAGAAATTTTACCCAAGAATCCACTTACTCTAGGAGCTATGACATAACCAACTATTAATAAGGTTAGTACATCACCAAATCGTGCTATTAGATGCCATAATCCTTCTTTATAGGTCTCTGATATTGCGCTGTAGAAAAAACCGCCACCAATCCATGTAGCAATAATAGTTGCAGCAATAGTTGCCGTACTAAAATTTCTATTACCTACAGCATATTGCTTTATTGTCTTGATACTTTTACCTGAATATAAACCGACTAATAAATTAATTGCTAAAAAAGATACGATAATTATTATATCTATGTTGTATAACATTTTACTTATGTTTATTTATATTATTCTACTTTAGGTTAAACAAAGTATTATAGTAATTCAATAGATAATTTATCATCTTAAGAAGAAAATGACTGATATAAAGAAAGAACAGGAACGTGCAGCACTACATTCTACAATTTGGAGAATTGCAAACGATTTGCGTGGTAGTGTGGATGGTTGGGACTTCAAGCAGTATGTTCTTGGAATGCTGTTCTATCGCTTTATCTCCGAAAATCTTACCTCCTATATTAATGAAAAGCAGCTCGAAGCTGGAGAAAAAAATTTCAGCTATGCCAAACTTAAAGATGACGAAGCCGAGCATGGCCGTGAGCTCATTCTTGAAGAAAAGGGCTTCTTTATTCATCCAAGCGAGTTGTTTGATAACATCCGCAAGCAAGCTGCCTTTGACACCAACCTGAACGAAACGCTTGAAAAGGTCTTTAAGAACATTGAGGCATCGGCCAAAGGTACGGACAGTGAGAACGATATGCGCGGGCTGTTTGATGACATCGATGTTAACAGCAATAAACTAGGTTCAACGGTTAGCAAACGTAATGAGATACTGGTCAAATTGATAAATGCCATCGGCAATTTGAACCTCGGCAACTATGGCGATAACTCTATTGATCTCTTCGGGGATGCCTATGAATACCTCATGACCATGTATGCCGCCAATGCAGGTAAATCAGGCGGTGAATTCTTTACACCCCAAGAGGTTTCCGAGTTGCTTGCACGAATCACGGTCGTAGGAAAAACAGAAGTCAACAAGGTCTATGATCCCGCATGTGGCTCTGGTTCACTCCTTCTCAAATTTGCCAAGGTTCTGGGCAAAGAAAATGTTCGCAACGGTTTTTACGGGCAAGAAATCAACATCACGACTTATAACCTTTGCCGCATTAATATGTTCCTGCACGATATCAACTATGAGCAGTTTGATATTGCGCATGGTAACACACTGACTGAAGCCAAGCATTGGGACGATGAGCCATTTGAAGCCATCGTTTCCAATCCACCTTATTCCATCAAATGGGATGGCGATGCAAATCCGATTCTGATTAATGACGAGCGTTTTACACCTGCTGGCATACTTGCCCCAAAGTCCAAGGCGGATTTGGCTTTTGTCATGCACGCACTTTCATGGCTTGCCACAAATGGCACGGCAGCCATTGTTTGTTTCCCTGGTGTGATGTATCGCGGCGGAGCGGAACAAAAAATTAGGCAATATCTAATCGATAACAACTTCGTTGATGCAGTTATCCAGCTACCACCTGACCTATTTTTTGGAACGACAATCGCCACCTGCATTCTGGTGTTGAAGAAGAAGAATAAGACTGATAACAAGACGTTGTTTGTTGATGCAAGTGCTGAATTTGTGCGTGGATCAGCCAAAAACAAGCTGACGAGTGCAAATGCAAAAAGAATTCTGGACTGCTACGTGGGTAGGGAAACCCAAGAATATTTCTCGCGCCTTGTAGATCATGCCGAGGTTGCAAAGAACGACTACAATATCAGTACCGGCACATATGTGGTGCTAAAGGACACGCGCGAGATTGTGGATATAACGGAGCTGAATGCCCACATCGCACAGATTGTCAAACACCAAGCCGAATTACGCAAGCAGATTGATGCGATTGTAGCAGATTTAGAGGGGTTATAACATGGTATTAGAAAATAAATTAAACATAACAAACCAGATTGAGCTTTCTCGATCCGAGGAAAAAATCAGCAAGCAAAAAGCCAAGCAGCTTTTTGATACGGAGGAAATCAACAAAATTGAGGTTGGAACATTTGCAGGTTTGGCACATATTCATAGAATTTTGTTTGAAGATATTTATGATTTTGCGGGTAAAATCCGTGAGGTGAATATAGCTAAGGGCAATTTCCGTTTTGTGCCGCTGATGTATTTGAAGCAATCATTGGAATATATCGACGTAATGGCGCAAGGCAACTTTGATGAGATTATTGAAAAATATGTTGAGATGAACATCGCTCACCCCTTCAGGGAAGGCAACGGACGTGCAACACGCATCTGGCTCGATGTCATACTGAAAGCGAATATCCAAAAAGTGATTGATTGGAATCTGGTGGATAAGGAAGCGTACCTATCCGCCATGGAACGCAGCGTGGTGAAGGACATCGAAATCAAGCAACTTCTGGGGGGTGCCCTAACCGATAAGATACATGACCGCAAAACCTTCATGAAGGGCATTGATGTTAGCTATTATTATGAGGGTTATAGCGAATTTAATACCGAGGATTTGTAATGAATAACCACCCCACTCAGCAACGCAATGAAAGCGACCATGAAAAAGGGAGGCATGCATGCATGAGTAGAATTGATGACATGATTGCAAAGTTGTGTCCAGAAGGGGTTGAGTTTAAGAAAGTATATGAAATAACAAACGTTATAAATGCGCCAAAGAAAATTAAGCGTGAGGATTATACACAGAATGGATTGTATGCAATTATCGACCAATCACAGGAATTTATTGCAGGATATACTAATGATGATGTTCTATTAGTTCCTGATGGAGAGTATGTAGTATTTGGCGAACACACCTGCATAACTAAATTTATTAATTTCTCATTCGCACAAGGTGCTGATGGAATAAAAATTCTTTGTGCCGTTAAAGAATTGTTACCAAAATATCTTTACTACTCTATATCCAACCTTAAGATTTCTAGTCGTGGATATAATAGACATTGGTCTGTATTGAAAGAAATCAAAATCCCCATCCCCCCACTTTCTATCCAGCAAGAGATTGTGAAAGTGCTAGATGTTTTCACAGAGCTGGAAGCCCGTCGCAAGCAATATAGCTATTATCGTAATAAGCTATTGAGCTTTAACGATGATACGGAGGTGGCAAGCTGGAAGACGATGAGTGAAATAGGAACATTCGTGCGCGGAAATGGATTACAGAAGAAAGATTTTACCGACATTGGTGTTGGCTGCATTCACTATGGGCAAATCTATACCTACTACGGAACTTTTGCGGATAAGACCAAATCTTTTGTGTCAGAATCTTTGGCCAAAAAAATGCGTAAAGCGCATACAGGAGACCTTATCATTGCAACGACAAGTGAAAATGATGAAGATGTCTGCAAAGCATTAGCATGGCTGGGCAAGGACGAAATTGCCATCAGTGGCGATGCCTATATCTATCGGCATTCTCTTCATCCTAAATACGCTGCATATTTCTTTCAAACAGAGCAGTTCCAGAAACAGAAAAAACGTCATATTTCTGGCACAAAGGTAAAACGGGTCAGTGGGGATAGCATGAAAAAATTTTTAATCCCTGTTCCACCGATGGAGGAGCAAGAGCGTATTGTATCCATCCTTGATAAGTTCGATACGTTGGTGAGTGACATATCAGTAGGATTACCAGCCGAGATTTCGGCTCGCCATAAACAATACGAGCATTATCGAAACAGGCTGCTGACATTCCAGGAGGCTGCTCGATGACCAGTTATAATACCATTGCCGAAAATCCAACAGCACGGTGGTTGCAGAATATGTTCCGATTGACCACGGCGATCCTAAGTATCAGTCGGAAAACGAGCTTGAGGTCGAATTCATCCGCATTTTACAGACGAATGGTTATGAATATCTGACCATTCGGAACAACAACGATCTGGTGGTGAATCTACGCAATCATATTTCACACCTGAATAATGTAGTGTTTACTGATTCTGAATGGAGTCAAATCCTTAACAACTATCTTGCCAACAAGAATGATACCATTGAAGAGAAAACTACCAAGGTGCATGAGGATTACATTTATAGCCTCAAGCGCGATGATGGTGCGACCAAAAATATCCGCATTTTCGATAAGGATAACATCCACAACAATTCATTGCAGGTTATCAATCAGTTCGAGACCGAGGGTGCACGCAAAAATCGTTATGACGTAACCGTCCTCGTTAATGGACTGCCGCTAATTCATGTTGAACTCAAACGGCGTGGCGCTGCCATCCGCGAAGCTTTCAACCAGATCAACCGTTATCAGCGTGATAGTTTCTGGGCTGAAAGTGGGCTTTTTGAGTATGTGCAATTGTTTGTTATCTCCAACGGGACGCACACAAAATACTATTCAAACACAACCCGCAACGCACACTTGAAAGAACGGGCAGGAAAAACTTCAGGTAAAAAAACCAGCAACAGCTTTGAATTCACCAGCTGGTGGACGGATGCCACAAACAAGCGCATTTCCGATCTTGTGGATTTTGCCAAAACCTTCTTCTCAAAGCATTCCTTGCTCTCGGTTTTGACCCGTTATTGTGTTTTCACCACCGATAAATTGCTTTTAGTGATGCGCCCTTATCAAATTGCGGCAGCAGAGCGCATACTGAACAAAATCGCTATGGCAACAAACCATAGGCAACTTGGAACGATTGATGCGGGCGGATATATTTGGCATACGACGGGCAGCGGTAAAACGTTGACCAGCTTTAAAACCGCGCAGCTTGCGAGTCGCCTTGACTTCATTACCAAGGTGATCTTCGTCGTGGATCGCAAAGACCTCGACTATCAAACGATGAAGGAATACGACAAGTTTGAGAAAGGATCAGCCAATTCCAATACAAGCACGGCGATTTTGGCAAGACAGCTTAGTGATAGACACGCTAAAATAATCATCACGACCATTCAGAAGCTGGCTAAGTTTATTGCTGGCAACAATAGGCATAGTGTCTTTGATGGTCATATCGTATTGATTTTCGATGAATGCCACCGCTCTCAGTTTGGTGAGATGCATACGAAAATCACCAAAGCATTTAATAATTATCATATCTTTGGGTTCACAGGTACACCTATCTTTGCAGCGAATTCTTCTTCTGGTGGCAATCCTCACCTTAAAACAACGCAGCAGGCTTTCGGACAAAAACTCCACGCCTACACGATTGTGGATGCAATCAACGATGAAAACGTTCTACCATTCAGGATTGATTATATCAACACCCTGAAGATGAAGAGTGATGTCAAGGATAAGAAAGTCCACGCCATAGATATTGAAGCTGCTGCTAACTCGCATAAGCGTATTACGCAGGTCACTGATTATATCCTTGAACACTTCGACCAGAAGACAAAGAGAAACGAGCGTTACACGCTGAAAGGTAAACGCCTCTACGGATTCAATTCTATCTTTGCCGTTAGCTCTATTGAGGTTGCAAAAAAATACTACGCAGAGTTTAAATCAAGTAAATCGGAATTAAAAATTGCAATTATCTATAGCTTCGGTGCAAATGAAGCTGAAGGTGATGACGGTATCCTGCCTGATGAGGATTTTGACACCAGCGGGTTGGATAAATCTTCCCGTGATTTTCTGGATCAGGCGATCTCAGACTATAATAAGGATTTCGGAACCAGCTACGATACAAGCTCTGACAAGTTCGAAAATTACTACAAAGACTTATCACAGCGGGTAAAGAACCGCCAAGTCGATCTGCTGATTGTTGTAAACATGTTTCTGACGGGATTTGATGCTACGACCCTTAATACTCTATGGGTAGACAATAATTTACGACATCACGGACTTTTGCAGGCATTCTCGCGTACCAACCGAATCCTGAACTCTGTCAAAACATTCGGTAACATCGTCTGCTTTCGCGATTTGGAACAGGCCACCAACGATGCGCTTTCAATTTTTGGTAACAAGGAAGCCAGTGGTATCGTCCTCTTAAAGTCTTATAGTGACTATTACAACGGCTGGGATAAGGACGGAAATCACCAACGTGGCTATATAGCTAAACCCCTATAAAACGGTTATAACATGTACTTTTCAAACAGAGTGTCTACGTCACAGCGATATTTCCTTCTTCTAGATTTAGCTTGAGCCCATTTTGGTTCAATAGGATTCAAATCAGGAGAATAAGGCGGTAAGTACTCCAATATATGACCAGCTTTTTCTATCATAGTTTTTAAATACGGACTTTTATGGAAACTTGCATTGTCTGTCACAACCACGGAATTATTAGGTAATTTCGGTATTAAATCTTGTTCTACCCAGCTGTTAAAAATAACTGTATTAACATTGCCGTCAAAAATTGACACGGTTAGCAGCGATTTACCTACTAATGCCCCTATAACATTAGTTCTTTTTGACGGATGCCAATCATGAACACCATAACACCTCTTGCCTTTTGCCGAATATCCGTGAGTTCTAGGCGCGCTATGGACAAACCCGCTCTCATCGGTAAAGACAATAACTTTTTCCTCTGCCTCGTACTTTTTTATCTTATTCTGAAATTCTAACCTCTCTTCTTCTTTTGCCTTCGGATGTTTTAAAGCTTTTTTTATACGTAATGTTCAACTTCTTTAATGCTTTTTGTATTCCAGATTTACTCACTCCTAACCGCTCAGCTCTTTCATATTGATACGCGTCACTATATTGCACCACGTCTTCTCTCAATTTATCAATCGGTATTTTTTTCGAAGCTCTATTCCTATTCTTTAGAGGAGATATTTTTTTAGTCCATACAAATACCGTGTTTTTTCCTACTCCAAAACGTTTTGATATTGATTCAAAACTCATCTTCTCTTTTTCTTTGATAGCCAGTACTTTCTTTCTAAAATCTATCGAATATGTCATAACAATTATTTTAATTATACCCTTTGATTATAACCGTTTTATAGAGGTTTAGCTATACTAACTTTATAACCTTCATCCAAAAGTCTAATTGCAAGTTTGTTTGCCGATTCAATTCCAGCTGCATCGGCATCTGCTGCAATAATAATTTTTCGAGTAATATCTACAGGCGGCACTTGTATATTTATCATTCCTGATGCGGATAAACTAGCCCATGTAGCAAATCCTGTTGCCACATATACGCTTAAAGCGGTTTCTATTCCCTCAGTAATTACTAATTTATAATCAGCAGATGCAAGCATTACTGCACCGCCTTTCATTTGTCCTAGCATCATTTTATTAGGATATATATCTGCTTTATCAGTACCGTCACCTTTTAGGTAAGTGCGATGAAGACCCATGATTTTATCGCTTCCATATCTAGTTATTGCCGCTACCATAGCAGGAAAACATTTTTTTAATGAACTATGGTATAAGTTGCCGTGATATCGAATTGACGGCAGTATACTGTCAATTTCTACACCTCGAGTTTTCAAGTATTTTTCAACTAAAGAGCATCTGCTACTCCAAGTTTCAGACCAAATCTTCTTAATATATTCTTCTACATTAACTTTAGGTGATTTAGGTGCTTTAGGTGGGATGTGGCTCAAATTATCGATTTTTAAATTTATACTTTTTCCTAATAATTCATAAGCTGCTTGATACTGTGAACAGCCCTTAAGATAAGCATATAGCGATATAATATCACTTCCTTTATCACCTGTTACAAAATCATAAAATTGTCCTGTAGTAAGATTAACTTTAAACGAGCCTAAATTATTGTCATTGCGGATTGGATTCAAGGCTAGCCAATGTCTGCCTTCTCGCTTACCTTTTGGTAAAAGGGTCATTATGGTTGACTCTGTGCAAATGCTGCTCTTGGCTTCAGTGAAAATATTATTATTCATGGCTACTAACTCCTTTCTCAACGAATTTTTCTAAGTCAGTAACTCTATATTTTACAAGCCTTCCTATCTTAACTGATGCTAGATTGTAGCGACCAGTGCATTTCCAATGTGCTAGAGTAGATTCTTTTACCCCAAGAAATTCAGCAGCCTCTTTTCGGTTAAGTAGTTGTGTATTTGAATAAGAATTGATTTTTGTTTGCATATTCTCCTCAATATTAATAAATGTGCTGCTAGTTATATTGAGAAAAAATAGATGAATATAGATATGTGCCAGCAGAACCATTGGCAAGTGCTAGCAAGAGCCAAAAATATATGCCTTGGAAGACTGAGGAATAAAGGCTTTGAGCTAAGATTTATTTTTTGTTTGTTATTGTTTTTCTAATATAATCCTCTAAATTTTCGTCCTTAAGTCCTTGAATAAGATTAGGTTTTTTGCGTAGCATATTGGCAATTTTGGTATACAGTTTTTGTTTAGTTAACTTTTTGCTATCTTCAATCATTAATAATTTGTTGTATTCGGTTATTATAAAATTACGAGCATTATCATATTTTCTACTTTTTGCATTTCCTCCTACTGAAGAAATTGAGTTTTTATAAATAGTTATAGGTAAAGCTAAAGAAAATTTATTGTTTTGCAAATAAAGAATATCTATAACATTGTAAACTGAGAGAGTGTGCGGAATTTTTAAACTATAATTATTTTTAAGAGTTAGAATGAAAGTGTGCTGAGACCCAGATACTTTGTTTAGCATTTCTTGGGAGTCGGATTGCTGAATTCCATAGAAAAAATAATATCGTGATTTTTCTTTATAGCCTAGATAAAATAGTCTGTTATCATCAATGATTTCAATATCATTCTGCGACTCAAGAGTATTTTGTAAAAACTTTGCTAATTTAGAGAGGCTTGTAGAGTACTGAAGAGAATTTATATCATTTACTACTTCAAAATTAGAGCATTCAAAGCATATTAAAAAATTTTTTAAATCTTTAGTAGTTACATCGCAAACACAGTCACAATGATTACACCAAGCAGTTTTTGGATCATGGTTTTTTTTGATTAAACCAGTATCAATTAAAGAATTTAATTGCTCTGTGGATACTAAGCGAGTTTCTTGCGGAGTCAGCATCGTATCAGTATTTGAAGAACAATGCTCAAGTCTTAAAAATAAGATTTGTAAAAATTTTCTAAACTTAGGCTGCAAGTTCATCTTGATTTGTTTTTATAATACCAGATAAACTTAGACAGCTTTTAATCTGTTCGTCAATTTCTTCATAGCCAAGATTTATAAGCCCTTTGTTATTGATAGTGAACTTTTTTATCAAAGACTTAGATAATGAGGGATCGTTTACTATAGCAATAAACTGTATAAACTTTACTTGATATTTTATAGGATTTTGAAAATCCTTTTGATTTATTAGCAATTGGTAAATCATATCTTGATTATCGGTAAATTGTTTCTTTCCTTTTGTTTGCCTGGTATCAAGAGTAATTTCACTGTAATATTCTAAAGTATTAATTAATGTTAATTTATTAATATAAATATCTCAAACAAATGACTCACTAGGGATAGAAGCAGTAAATTTTTTATCAGTTCTCAATATATTTAAGACAAGATGTGGATCAAATAAATCCGCATCTTTGCAATAAAGGTCTATGTCACTTTGAGCAAAAACTATTGAAGCGGTAAGTTTATGCAGCTCTTGTCTTTTATCTTTTGAATCAGCGTAAATATTTACAACTTTCATTTTTTGGTCAATTACAATGCTTATCTCAAAGACTGGATGTATATTTTTTTCTTCTATATATTCCCCATTAAAAGTCTGAATAAACTGAAAATAGTCTTGTAAATGAAACTGAAAATATATTTTATTATCAAATTCAAACTTACTCCCTTGGCATTGAGTACCACGAAACTCTTTGATAAAGATTTTTTGAACTTCTAGCTTGAGTTGTTCAAAAGACTTAGTTAAATTATCTTTATCCACAAGAAAAGAGTCATTGAAATAGTCTTTACGAGCTAGCCAATATCTTGTGCTAGCTTCTTCTAATGATCGCAATTGATAACAATTATAAAAATCTTGAGAATAATTTGTGAGAGTAAAAAGGGCTTTATCGCAATCGGAAGAAAGGTAATTTAAAGAATCTGGAATAAGATTTGAGATATCTTGTACAAACCGCAGTAAATACGCAAAACTATCGTTATTACTAGTTATAAAAAAACGTACTTTCTGAAAATCATCTAAAATTTGACATTTTTGCACTTCTTCTAAATTTTCAAAAGCTTCTACAAGTTCTTGATAATAAACATCCTTCTTGTTTTGTTTGTGTAAAAGTTCAAAATCAATATCATTTAAACAGTTTTTTTGATTAAAGTACTTATACCAATTGCAATAATTAACGCGGTGGCCTAAAATGGATTTTTAACGGATAAAAGGTACTCAAATAGCTAAGTTAATATTGCCGCTAGGTTTTCATGATCATGATTTTATAAAAATGATGAAACATGAGCCGCATGGTCGGAATCGCATACGTTTATTGGCGATGTATCACCTTCAATTAGGCAAATCTTTTAAAGCCATATCTGCAATAGTGAAGTTGCACTGGAAAACCGTGCAATCATGGCTCAGAAGATTTAGAAATCATGGTTTTGAAGGTTTATTTGAATCACAAAGAAGCGGCGCTCCTAGGAAGATTAACACTCTACAAGAATCTGCTCTTTTTGATAAAATCAATATGCTCAGTGAAAGTGAAACTGGCGGGTATATAACCGCAAAGGAGCTACATAACATGTTGCTTGAGGAATATGGCGCTAAATGCGCTTTAAAAACAGTCTACAATACTATGCATCGCCTTGGTTTTAGCTGGATTACTTCTCGTTCAATGCATCCAAAGTCAAATCAAGAGACTCAAAATACATATAAAAAAACTTCCCAGACATGTTAACAGAATTATTACCAAAAAATATCGATAGATGTAACGTTGATATATGGTCTCAGGATGAAACTCGAGTTGGGCAACAAGGTAGCTTAACTCGTATATGGGCTAAACGCGGCACTAGACCCCGTAAAGTTCGGCAACAGCAATTCATTTCAACATACATTTACGGAGCTGCTTGCCATGATACGGGAGAATCTTTTGCATTAATTTTACCATATGCCAACACACGGGCAATGAATAAATTCTTAGAAGACCTTTCTCTCACTACTCAAAGCAACCGACATATAGCTTTACTAATGGATAATGCAGGTTGGCACACAGCCAAAAAACTAACTGTTCCAAGCAATATCACTTTGATACCGCTTCCGCCTTATGCACCAGAACTTAATGCAATGGAACAAGTTTGGGAGTGGATCAAAAATCATTTCTTGTCTAACCAATGTTACGGTGCATATGAAGATATTGTCACTATGGCTTGTTACGCTTGGAATCAACTTGCTCAGAATGTAGATTTAGTAAAATCAATTATGTATAGAGACTGGATAAATACACCGTGTTAATTATTGCAATCGGTATTACTAAGAGTTTTGGGGCATGCTTTGTTAAAAATGTATTTTAAAAGTTTTATATGATTAGGATTCTTCATTATGTTATTACTTTAAGTGAATCATCTAGAGTTTATTTTGTACATCTAAAGAACAGAATATATCTTGGATAGTAAGCATTAGATGTTTCTTATCAAACTTAGATTGCTCAAAGCCGTATTTCTTATAAAAGCTTATAGCATTAAGATTTTTGGCATGGGCTATAATAGCTTTTAGTCCAGCAATTTCTGAAGCTTGTAATGTTCTTAAGAATGCATCTTTAAGCATTTCTTTGCCTAAACCAAGTTTTTGATATTTTTCATCTACTCCGAGTCTTGCCAGTATCATTACCGGTATAGGATAACGTGGCATGTTTTTCTTTACTTTTTCAGTAGCCTCTTGATTGCTAATTGCTCCATAAGTTAATGTATAATAACTGGCAACAGTATTGTCATTCTTCGTAGCACATACATATGTTCTTGAAGCATTATTTTCACTATTTTGTAGAGCGTATTCTTTTAAAAAAGTATTTAACGCTTCTTCCCCACAATCAAATTGTTGGCGTATATGCAATTTATCTAATAATGCAGGGCTTTTTAGGTCAATCATTAAAAACGCTGGGCTTTGTTAGTAAATCATGTAGAGCTGGCTTGAATTTAGGTTTTTGGTCTAGCTGGTTACAAAAAGCCTCCCATTGCTCATCATCTAACATGATATTATTTTGCTCATTTAAAATCCTATATGCTTCTTTAGTAGCAGACTGGATCAGAAAATTAGATAAATTACTACCAATCATATTCGCCGCTTTACTTATTAGCCTTTTCTTTTCTTCACTGGTTCTAATATTGAGTGCTGTATTTTTCATAGTTTTACCTCAATGTATCACTGTTGATTAAATAATACTGTATAGCTAATGTCTTTACAAATTATTTTTATCTTATTACACCTATTACACCATTAAAAAACGATGGTGTAATAAATCATAATCCTCTGTATCCCTTGAATAATAAAGGCTACAGCGATTCTCTTACACTACTTACACCTCTTACACCGAAAAATGATAATACTAGAACTATAAACTTAATTTAAAATTCATTTTGCATATTTCAGTATTGCTTGAGTAGCTTTCTCTACGCTTTTTTTTACTGGATCTAAACTTAGTCGAGCGTATATGGCTGTTGCTGCCTGACTCTTGTGTCCTAAGCTTTTCCCTATAATGTAGCTATTAGCTCCCAGAGCTGCTTGGTAACTGCCTAAAGTACGTCGTAAATCATGTATGCATAAATTTTCTATGCCCGCACGTTTTAAAACTCTTTTCCACCCCTTCTTAGGTTCTATTAAATGGCCTGTACTCCCCGTGCCTTCAAATACAAATTTATTTGCGCCATATTTGCTAGCTCTCTTACCCAGTATTTCGATTGCTTTGTCAACAAGGTGTACTTGTTGTTGATCTCCATTCTTTGTAATAGGGATTACCCATTCTTTGCGCTGCATATTAACATCAGCCCATTGCATACTGAGTACATTCGATTTTCTAGCACCAGTCAGTAATGAAATATAAATATAATCTTTAATTGTTTCATTCTCTTCTTCTTCCAGCGCTGATAAAAACCGAGGAAGCTTATCGGGATGCAGAAATCTTTCTCGTGATCTCTCTTTAAATTTCTTAATACTTAATCCTGGGTTAATAGTAGTATATCCCCACTCAATTGCTTTATTATATAGAGCTAAAAAACGAGATAGTAGGCGATTAGCTTGCACCAATCCGTTATTTAATTTTATTTGTTCATGTAGCAACTGTATCTCTTGTTTGTTAATAGCAGAAAGCTTACGATCAAATAAATGTCCTAAAAATCGCGGTATGTCTTGCTCATCAGCTTTCCATGTCTTTTTATTAGGCTTGCTGTAACGTTCCATGAAAATCTTAAACATTTTACCCAAAGTCAATTCGTCTTGAGATTGAGATTTTTGGTCGTTAGGATTTTTACCTTGAGCTAAATCAGCAAGTATTAATTGCGCAGCACGTCTAGCTTGTTCTACTGACAAATTAGGAAATACCCCAATATTTATTCTTATCGGTTTGCCATCAAATTTTTTATAAACCTTAAACGATTTATTCCCTTTGTCTGTTACTACTAATTCTAAACCTTTAATCTTAGTGTCATAAAAGTAATTCCGTTTACCGCTAGCTGGGAGTTCAATATCTTCTATTGCTTTCTTGGTAAAATTAATGTGATGATCTTTCATATTTTTATTTCGGGTATACTATAGGTATACTTTGGAGGTGTAATTTGGTATAAATTTATCAAAGTAAGTAAACTTACTAACACCTCAGAAGACAGTAGCTGTCAATGATTATATAACTCGGTATAAATAAATACATATTAAACCACCTGCCTGTCACGCAGAAGGTCGCGGGTTCGAGTCCCGTCACTCCCGCCACGTCACATCCCACCTAAATTATTGTCTTAGCTTTTCAAGTGGTTATATAACATCTATTTACTCGGGTCTTAAGTATCAAATTTTGTAGATCTTACATGTTCGTTCTGTAGCTCAGTAGCTCTATAGACCTCTTAGCAAACTTAAAGTGATTTACTTAGATATGTCAGCCACTGATTGCAATTCATAATATGTAACTAGTTGCTAAAATGTCCGTAGCATTGCCACATAATTAAAGTCCTTGACAGAAATAATTAATATAATTAATAATGCTAATGTTTAAATTTTACATACTAATTATTTAGTTTAAAAAAGGATTCTTATGAAACAACTGATCAAACAATATTCAGAATTAGACATAACGGAAGAAAGTAGCAAGCATCTGATTTGCTTGCTACAAAGAAACAACGCACTAGAAGAGGAGACTCATCAACATATATTGTTGAAAGTAGGTAATAGTATTCCGCTAGAAGAATTTAAAGAAATTAGATTAATTAAAAAAAATAACACTTTAGTACCAGGTATAATAGATCTTAATACGCAAAATGTGCAAAGTTTACTTGTAATGTTCGAAATTTGTGAGCCTACGGTTTATGAGCCTAAGGCAATGGAACCTGGAACGAGTTATCATCTGGCAAATTGTAATGTCGTAGCTGAGTATAATCAACAATGCGCAGTCTTAGGGCATAATCCTATTGATACTGAGCATTACGAAGTATAGTGATCTATTTCAAAATTCTACATTCTTGCTGATTAACGCGAGTTACCAATTAAAATTTTATTAAACACTACAGAGGTCAGTTCTAGCCGTCATTGTGAGGGAGCGCAGCGATGTGGAAACGGGAGTTTCTGGCAATTTTAATTGGCAACTCGCGTTGATTATTTGAACACAAATTTGGTATTCGAATCTGAAACAAACTAAAAACGCACTGCTCTGGTGAATGTTCCGTGTCTTCTTCAAATCTATCACTCTTATTGCTAAATTTATGAGAGAGGTCTAAATATTTCACATATAATTATAAACTTTAATTTTATAACCTTCTTGTATAGCTTCACACTTAAGTTGGAGACATTAAATTTTGCTGGTCTTACTGTGAGACAGAATCAGGGCAAGCCTCCTAGCTGAGGCACAAGAATTTTGTGTTATTTCTTTTACTACTTAATATTCTATAACTTATCTAATAACTGATTCACTATACGTTCATTATCAAAACCATGGTCATAAAAAAACCGAATATCTGGAGAATATTTAAGGTCTATTTTATGAGTTACAAAATCTCTAATTGCATATTTAGAATTATTTAATGCCTCTAAAAGTTCGACTTCACTAAGTTTGGTATTAAATGGCATAAAATAACATTTTGCAAGCTTAAGATCGCCAGTAACTACTACTTTAGTAATAGTTAGAGGAGAATCTATTAATCTGATATCCAGCTTTTTACCACGCTCCAAACACTCGATTATCGCTGTATTAATTAGGTTTGCAACTCTTTGTTGTCTAAATGATTCTGCTTTATCCATGTATGACTCCAAATTATTAAAAGATTAACGGAAGTTCACGAATTTTGCACGTCTGAGCTGAAATTCCATTATCTAGTAATAAAGCAGGACAATTCCAACCAGCGTCAATTAACAAGTATGTTTGACTAAAATAATTGTTTCTTCTCTTCAATAACTTCAAACACTTCCACAGTGTCAGTAACTTTTATATCATCATAATTCTCGAATGCGATACCACACTCGAAACCTTCCTTAACTTCTTTGACATCGTCTTTAAAACGTTTAAGCGTTTTGAGTTTACCTTCATGTATAACAATATCATCACGTAGCAATCGTACACCAGCGCCTCTTTTAATCATCCCCTTGGTAACATAACTACCAGCCACCTTACCAATTTTAGTAATATTAAATATTTGTCTGATTACCACTGAACCTATAAATTGTTCACGCATAATTGGCGATAACATACCATTCATTATTGCTTTCATGTCATCAATTAAGTTATAGATAATAGAATAATAACGTATATCCGCTTTATCTTTTTCTGCCATGCTCGCTGCATTAGCATTAGACCTGACATTAAACCCTAAAATTATTGCATTTGAAGCTCTAGCCAAGGTTACATCCGATTCCGTGATGCCGCCAACAGCCTGATGTAGAATTTTTACACGCACCTCATCATTAGGTAATTTTAATAAGCTAGTAGCAATAGCTTCAACTGACCCTTGCACGTCCCCCTTTATTATTATCGCTAATTCCTTGATACCTCCAGTACCAGAAGCTTTCATAAATAAATCTTCCAGGCTACTGCCCTTCGTAACTGCTACCTTCTTCTCCTTTATCAGACGCATACGATACTCGGTAATATCACGAGCATGTTTTTCATTCAAAATCACATCGAACCGGTCTCCAGCACGTGGCGCTTCATTCAATCCATAAATTTCTACCGGCTCAGTAGGGCCAGCGCTAAGTATATCAATGCCTTTATCATTATTAATACGCTTTATTCTACCATAAGTACCACCAGCCACCATCAAATCGCCATTTTTGAGTGTTCCACGCTGGATTAATATTGTCGCAATTACGCCTTTGCCTTTATCTATTCTTGATTCAATGACTATACCAGAAGCCGGCGCTGTTGGATTTGCTTTAAGATCCTGCATCTCAGCTAGCAACAACACCGCTTCTTCTAATTTGTCGAGGTTGATTTTTTTAAGAGCTGATACTGGGATGATCATAGTATCTCCACCAAGATCTTCAGCTACTAGTTCATGCATTAATAACTCATTTTTTACTCTATCCAGATTAATATCTGGCTTATCAATCTTATTAATTGCTACAACTATTGGAACACCAGCAGCCTTAGCATGATTGATCGCTTCAATAGTCTGAGCTTTAATACCATCATCAGCAGCAACTACCAGAATTACTATATCAGTTACTTGAGCGCCTCTGATTCTCATTTCGGTAAAAGCCTCATGGCCTGGAGTATCAATAAAAGTAATAGCTTTACCATTAGCTAAAGTAACCCGATAAGCTCCTATATGCTGAGTAATACCCCCAGCCTCATAACTTACAATATCGGTTGATTTTAATGCATCTAATAATGAGGTTTTGCCATGATCAACATGACCCATGACTGTAACTATTGGCGCTCTTGGTTGAAGATTCTCAGAGGTATCTATCTCTTGAATTAAGATATTTTCAACATCAGATTCCTGTACTCTTTTTGCGCTGTGACCAAAAGCTGTAACAATCAATTCTGCAGTATCTGCATCAATTGACTGCAGCGCAGTGGCTATGACACCGAGTTTCATCAGTTCACGAATTACATCGGCAACACGTTCTGCCATACGTCCGGCTAACTCACCTACAGTAATCACCTCAGGAATAATTACTTCTCTATAAATTTTGTCGTGTTTTTGCAGTAATTCCTGCTTACGCTTTGCTTTTTCTTTTGCTCGACGAATTGAAGCTAGACTGCGCCCCTTATCTGCTCCTGCTCCCTCCCCACCTTCAAGCATATGAAGGATATCAGATTTTTTTAGTTTCTTTGGTTCTTCAACCTTAGCTTTTTGAGGCACTGCTTTAGCATCACCAAGCTTCTTTTTAGCGCTATTTTCTTCTTCAAATGCCTCGTTAGGCCGTCCTATCACACCACTACGCTCAGCTGCTATTATTTGAAGGTTTTTATCACCACCATCTTCAGCACCTATTGGAGTGGCAATTACTGACTGCTTTGATGCACTATCTGACTGTTCATTAGTTATTACTTGTTCAGCTTTAAGTTGATTCATTGCAACAAGCTTACTCAAAGTACTAATTTTAGATTCCGAATCTTTTACCTTATCATCCGCAGCCCTTTTTAATAAACTTAAACGCTTATTAAATTCTTCATGATCAGAATCTGTTGTAGTAATGGACGAATTTGTTGCATTTCCAATAACTTTACTTTTTTTAACTTCTACAATTGTATTCGACTTAGAGCCAATTACACTACGCTTAACATTTGCATGATCAATAGATTTGCCAAATGATAATTTAGTTCTATCAAGCGTTAGTTTCTTTGGTTTATTATCTTGAATGTCAGTCATAAATCTTTAATACCTATAATATTGGTCTAGGAGCAGCATTCAAATAACTGTCGCCTATTATAATAGACCTCTCACAAACTAAAGCATGAGAAAGGATTTGATGGGATATGGAACCTCGACCCGTAGCGTACTTTAAGGTTTATTTTGGATTCGAGTACCGGATCAAAGTTCAAATCATCCGCAGAAATAGAGTTTGTAACAGAGGTCTATTCTTTAGCTTTGTTCTCTAGCAGCCTTAATTAACACTCCAATATCTTGATGCGATAAATTTGTATTTGGTACTAGTGCTTTAAATTCATCTACTGTCATTTCAGCTAAATCTTCAATAGTTTTGATACCATACTCAGCAAGTGTTAATATGTGTTCTGGAGAGAGAGCCAACATATCTATTAATTCTTGTACAACTCCTAGCTGTTCTAATTTATTAATGATTTCATTGTTTTTTGTATCAATATAATCTGCTGCACGCTTTTTAAGTTCAGAGGCCAATTCTTCTTCAAACCCATCAATAGCAGTTAAATCATTAATATCTGCAGACGCTATTTGTTCAATACTAACAAAACCTTCAACCGATAAAAGTTGAGCTATCACTTCTTCAACATCCAGAGCTGCCATATATAATTCTGTAGTTGAATTAAATTCATCAGTACGACGTTTTGACTCTTGTTCCTCAGTCATTACATCAATATGCCACCCTGTAAGCCTGGACGCTAGACGTACATTTTGTCCTCGTCTGCCAATGGCTACACTTAACTGCTCGGTTGGCACCACAATTTCGACTCGACCACGATCTTCGTCAATAACAATTTTTGAAATTTCTACAGGAGCCATAGCATTCATAACAAATTGAGCAATATTTTTACTCCAAAGTATTATGTCTATCTTTTCCCCACCTAATTCATTGGTAATTGCTCTTACCCTACCACCACGTATACCAACGCAAGAACCAATAGGATCTACACTAGAATCCGCAGCAAAGACGGCAATTTTTGCTTTTGAGCCAGGATCACGCGCAATATTCTTAATTTCAATGACGCCATCATAAATTTCAGGCACCTCTAGCTCAAATAATCTGGCTAACATGTTATCATCTACTCTAGAAAGAAAAATTTGCGGTCCTTTTGGCTCAAATTTAACATCTTGTACATACGCTTTAATTCGATCATTAACTTTAAGATTTTCGGTTTTAATTAATTGATCTTTTTTGATAATTGCCTCAGCTCGACCACCAAGATCAACTATAATATTACCAAACTCTATTCTCTTAACTGTCCCATTTAAAACCTCACCTTTTCTATCTTTAAAATCCTGATATTGCTTTTCTCGTTCTGCTTCATTAACACGTTGAATAATAACTTGCTTAGCTGTTTGCGCTGCTACTCTACCTAAATCAATAGGTGGTAAACTTTCATAAATTTCATCACCTAACTTGGCATCTGGTTTTTGTTCACACGCATCTGCTAATGAAATTTGCGTAAAATAATTCTCAGGTAATTCCACTACCTCTAACACTCTAAACAATTTAATTTCACCATTCTTTCTACTAATTTCTGCTCGTATATTATGTTCATTACCATACTTTCTACGACCAGCAACTTGCACTGCTTGTTCCATCGCTGTAATTAAATGGTCTTTGGAAATACCTTTTTCTCGCGAGACTGCTTCTACTATTTGTAAAATTTCTACGTTTACGTTACCAACATTAATCATATACCTTAATCCTCTAAATAACAACCTAAGTATATAATACTCGGTTAAATCTGCAAATTATCGAGTATTTAGAGAGTGTTCGCGGAAACCTACGCGTCAAGTTAAGGAAAAAGAGACGACACGAGCCGTCATTGGTCATTGCGAGACCACGATAGTGGTTGTGGCAATCCAGTTAAATAGTTGTTTCACTTTCTGGATTGCTTCGCCTTCGGCTCGCAATGACGAGTTATATCGTCTCTTTTTCCTTAACTTGACGCGTAGGTTTCCGCGAGCACTCTCAGTAATTCACTAGACCTCTCTCACAAACTCGCTACCTGTGGAACAAATGCTAAAGTTATCAAAAAGGTCTGACAAAACACTTTACTTATTTAATAATTTCCTAAACATATCGTCGGTAAGCACTAAATTAGCACTCTTAATTAAGTCAAATGGTACTTCTACTTCTTTATCATCACTCTTTAAATATACTATATTATTTTCTGCTTTAATTATTTTGCCCTTATAATGGCTACATCCACTAATCATTGATTTTAGCCTCATTTTAATCTCAGAGCCTAAAAATTTATGATAATCTTTAAACGTAATTAATGGTCTTTCAATACCAGCAGAGGAGACCACTAAATAATACTTATCTTTAATGACATCCTGGACATCAAGTAAAATGGATATATTTTTACTCACCAATCGACAATCACCAATACTCACCTTTTGATTATCATACTTATCAATCAAAATTTCAAACATTTTAGGCTGATTTTGCAAAGTGATTTTTACCAATTCAAAACCAAGTTGGTTTATTGTACCTTCAATGATATTAAATAATTTTTGTTCTAGATTTTGCATCATTGAAAAAATTTTTAGACATATAAACAAAAACTTCCAAGTGAAGAATTGAGTAGACGAAGGTCAAAATTGAAGAAGTGCTAGGAGTTCTGGAATCGAGGAGCGCAACGTATACTTAATACGTGAGCACCGCAGATTTTCAGTAACGACAACGCAATTCTCAATTTTCACCGAGTATACCACACAAACAAAAAAGGTGGGCTAACCCCACCTTTTGCTTGACTTTAAACGATTAATTTTATTGATTAACCATAAATATTCTAACATACACAGCCATAATAGAATAATTTTAATAAAAAATCAAGCATTAGCTTGTGATTTTATTCAGGGATATATTTTAATGGATTTACCGCCGTCTTGCCTTCTCTTATTGCAAAATGGAGTTTAGGCATGTCAGTGTGACCAGTACTACCCACATGACCAATCAGATCACCTTGTTTTACCACCTCTCCTTTACTAAACATCAAATCATTCATATGGGCATATGCAACATATAAATTATTATCATTTAATTTTACTATCACCAGATTACCAAATTTCTCATCAAACCCTGCATATACTATTTCTCCAGCAGCCACAGATATTATAGCGCTTCCTTGCGCAGCTGCTATATCGATACCGTTACTTTTCTTACCATGAGTAATCTCGCCAAATTTTGTAATTATTTCACCTTTTACAGGTCTTAAATAGTCATACCCAGTATCATTAGACTCGTTATTAGTAAGATCCTGTTTTTGTTCTTGCGCAAGTTTTTCTGTTTCATCAAGTTTATGATTCGACAAATTTTGTGGCATAACTATATTTTCATCATCGTGATAAGGGTCATGCAACTCACCTGATATTTTATCATATTCTTTCTGTTTTATTGGCAGTGGCTGGCTTATTACTGTATCTTCAGTTTTAATCGCTCCAATAGTTTTGTCTTGATCACCACTCCAATTACCAGTATTGATAGTTTGATGATCCTTATTATAACCATTACTATTTTTGTATTCAATAGGGGCTGGCTGCTGAGTAACACAGCCACAAATCATGAAAATTAAAAATAATGGCAGCAAGATATTATTCATAATTACTATTATCCTTAAGTTATTTTTATTTATAAATAAATATAATGCAAATTTCAAGATTCACATGCTTATGACTGCCACCACTAGTTTTTCTAGCAACTTTTGAAAGTATCGCAGCTATACAACTAATTTTTACAACAAATTACCTGTATCTCTAAAGAATAGAATATATATATAAGAGTTTTAGTTTACTTAATACCTATTTGCGTTTAAATAAAGAAAAATGAGTCTATTCAATAAACCAAATATGATAACGTTGTTTATCAATACAATATTCGGTATAGGCCTCACAAATTCATCTGACCATATTTTTATCAAAAACTTTTATTATGAAACTTTATAACATTGTAATTGCAAGCGATCATTCTGGATATACACTAAAAGATAAAATAATTCATCATTTAATTAATCAAAATATTTCAGTCAACGATCTTGGTACGGATAATACAGATACCGTGGATTACCCAATATATGCAAAAAAAGTTGTTACTTGCATCCTAGAAGATACTGCTTCCTTAGGTATTTTGATTTGCGGTACTGGGATTGGCATGTCTATTACTGCCAATAGAAGTTCTGGTATTCGAGCAGCATTATGTGTTAATTTATTTATGTCAGAAAGAGCAAGATCACATAATGATGCAAATATTCTTGTGCTTGGCGCTAAAATCACCGATGAGCAATTAGCTTTAGAAATGGTTGACAAGTTCCTGAGCACAAAATTTGAAGGCGGCCGACATAGCGTCAGAGTATCACAAATTGGTTAGCGTTATTAAGTGTGAGAAGAAGAAGATTCACACCGCCTTTCTTGAGCGAGCTAGAGCTCGTGCAGGCAAAAGGAACAAAATTTAACTGTCACCACCGAACTAGCCGCACTATAACGTATTAACGTTCAATTTCAATTATTTGATCACACCAGTTTCAAGAGAGACACTAGACAAAGTAAATCTAACAGTAGTTCCTTTACCACCAATATTTTGCTCCGCCCATATTCTACCCCCGTGAGTTTCAATTACCTTTTTACATACTGCAAGACCTATACCACGCCCTCCAGCAGGAGTTTTGGTTCTAGAACTTACAACAAAAGTACCGAAAATATCATATAATTCTTCTTTAGGTATACCTATACCTTCGTCACAGACAGCAAATTCTATTTCCAAATCTGTCATTTTTTTTAATTGAATTGTAATCCTACCACTCTTACAATACTGGATTGCATTAATTATTATATTATCGATTGTTTGAGTTATATAGTACTGATCACAATTTATATTTACATTATCTTCAATATCAGTAATGAATTCTTGTAAATCTTCATTTTTATACTCCACATATAACTTCTTACATTTATCTATTCTTTCATAGATCAATTTACTAATATTAACTTGTTCTGGATTTAACTGGTATCCCATACTAGATAATTTGGATAAATCAACTAAGTTAGTAATAAGACTATTCAACCTTTCAGAACTTTTAGATATTTCTGCTACTGCCATGCGTCTTTGTTGCTCATTAAATTTATCATAATTTTTATGCAAAACCTGTCCCATACTAGTAATTCCTGTGATAGGAGTAACAGTTTCATGTTGCAGGTTACGCAAGAACTCATTCCTTATTTCCATCACTTTTGACAGCTCTCTTTTGATATCCATTACATTCTTTGTAAGATGTAAATTTTGTTCTTCAGTTAATAAATATTTTTCTTCTTTTGGTTTAAGAAAAATTAATAAAACACTACTAGTTAACAGCAGAAAATATATTACTTTAGACTGTAAGCTCTCCGGATGTATTGTGCTGCCGTTAGCAATGCAAATATGGGCACATACGTACTGATACACCTCAAAACTTATGCATACCCCACTAATAATCATAAATAAAGTTATATGCCACCTTAACAAAGTTGCTATTATGATTAGGTCAACCATAAAAATCATTAGCTGTAACTGTTCAAAATTACTAATCATCATCAATAAGCTACTGCTAAAAACTAAAATGTAAAAGGTACCTAGTATCCAAAATACAGATATGAATTTTTCTTGCTTAAAAGTAGCCGGCCAAATTGGATAAGTCAGAAAACAACTTGCAACGAATAAAACAGAATGATAAATAACTTCTAACACTTCAGCATATTGCTGCTGTAACTCGTGCGACATTGAGTACATTGAAGAAAAAGTAGAGATTATGTAGAATAACCCACAAACAGGATAAGTTGCCTCCTGTTTAGGACTATTTTTGTGACAAAATGTTATAAAACTAAAGTTTTTAATAGTATAATAAATGTTGTAGTATGTTCTTTTGCGCTCCTTTTTCAATTCATCTAATACTTTACGATCTTTTATCCCTATCCATCCACCAGGTTGACCCAATAAATAGTGAGTACCGAATAAAAACAATACATTGGCTAAAGTTCCAGGAACAATACTATCTATCCCGGTACTATCCATGAAAAATATACGCCATATTATAACAGTAATGCTCCCCGCTCCCATAGCCATTAACACAGATTTTGTACTACTACGAAAACCATAAATTGTGAATAACAGCGGCACTGTTACTACTGGTATATAAAAATTATTAGCTAAAAGCATAAGGCTTAGCATATCAGTAGTAGTCATTGCTAATATAATAGAAAGGATACCTATAAAAAAAGACATTCCTTTAGAAAACAATAATTCAGTTTTTTTGGTTATTTTCTGGCAGAAAACTGCATAAATATCGTGAGAAGCAAGAATAGAAGAAGAATTAATATATGAGTCAGCAGTGGACATAATCATCGCTGTAACTCCAATAATAATTAACCCTCTGATACCAGGACTAGTATATTGATCAATGATGTGGAACCATAAACCCTCTGGCTTTAAGCTGGGATCTACAACTAACATTAAAATCCCTACCCAACAAGTTACTAACACCATCAACATTGCAGAAACCGAAGATAAAACGAAAGAATTCTTTATTTGACGAACATTTTTAGCCATTGATATTCGTTGAAAAATTGATGGATGCAGTGCTGGAATCACAAATATCAAACTTAATTGAATCATTTCCAAAAATTGTGGATTAGTAAACTCCATATTAGTAAAGTGGAAGTTTTTATCTTTAGCTAACACCATCAAGATAAGCCACCTATCGGTGGCAGCTTAGCTTTTTACATCTCTTGCCAACTTCTGTTATCAAAGGTAATATGCAAGTCATTACAAATAATCAGAGTAAAAGATGGAAATAATCGGTAAAGGAATCTCTATAAAACATATTTTTCTTGATCGGGGTAATTGGCGTCGATTTCACTGAAAAATATAGCGAGCTGAGGTATGGTATTATCTTTAACGTTACTAAAGTTATATTGTGCGGAACGAAATATTTAGGATTTAAGAGTTATAGCTGCCCTACATGTGATCACGGTAAATCAGTAGTATTTAGTTGTAAAGGTAGATTTTGTTCTCGTTGCGGTAAGAAGCAAACAGATCAATGGATAAGTAAAGCTACCAATGTTCTACCAAAGACACGTTGGCAGCACATTACATTTACAATGCCCGACTCATTATGGCCAATATTTTGGCTTAATCGCAATCTGTTTGGATTAATTTCTGCTGTTGCCGCCGGAATTATTAAGGAAATAGCAACAAAGAAAAAGATTGTAGTCGCTATATTTACTGCCCTGCACACCTTCGGTAGAGATTTAAAACGTAATGTTCATATCCATTTATCGGTTACTTGCGGCGGTATAGATAGCAAGGGTAATTGGCGTAAATTATTTTTCCCTGCCGAGCCTATTAAAAAAATGTGGAGACATAGAATTCTTGAGTTATTTCGCTCAGAATACGCCTCAAGTAATTTGAAATTACCGTCGAAATATCAAAATGATGGCGATTTTAACAACTGGATGATCGGCCTATATGAAATCAGTTGGTATGTTTATTTGCAAAAACCATCAGACGATCATAAACGCAACATAAACTATTTAGGGCGATATATAAAACGACCTCCTATTTCTGAGGCAAGAATAGAGGAATATGATGGACTGCAAGTAACGTTTAGATTTCTTGACCACTACAATAACACGATTGATCACGTCACAATGCCTGTACTGCAGTTTATATCTAGCCTGATTATGCACATACCCGATCGTTATTTTCGAATAATAAGGTACTACGGCTTTTTATCTAACAGAACTAGAGGAATACAACTACCTATTGTATATAAGGCGATAAACCAAATTATACCTAAGAAAATCAAGTCATTGAACTGGAGATTAATGATTTGGTTAAACTTTAAAAAAGATCCGTTATCTTGTCCAAACTGTAATCAATTTATGAGCCTGAGACAGGTTTATTACGGTTTATCTCCACCCTTGTTATTAGTGAAGATCAATGAATTATTGTGAACGCCTCGGTGATATTCATATGGTGAACCGTTGCTTCACGCCACGTTAATATAATTTTAAAAAATTGGCCTATTTTGAGATAGATTTTAAGAGAAGATTTTTATACAAGTGTCAATAATTTCTAATATCACAATTTAACAACCAAATTTTTAAAGAAAATTTTAAAATTTTCAAAAAAATATTTTTGGTAAAATTTTTGAAATTCCTATACTATAAAATATCGTCCATACTGGCAACATCTTGCCAAATTATCAGCCCAATTATTGGAATTACTGTGCCAAAAGTAAAAAATTGCAGAATATCAGTAAAGGTTATTGATCTAACGCCACCAAAAGCCGAATATATTACTACCACCATACTACTAGCAAACATTGCCCAATTAGTTGATATATTTAGAAAATGACTGAATAATGATGAAGAAATTTTAAACTGTATTCCAATTAAACCGCTAATTGCCAATATCCCGGCTACTGCAGTTATTACCCTGACAGTCTTGCCATATAAAGATCCCATTGCCTCTGCTACCGAAACACTACCTAAAAACTCTCCCATTCGTGCAGATAAGAAAAAGCCAATAATAAAAAACGTTACTGAATAATCTATCAATATTGGAATTATAGAATAAATTCCATTGCTATAAGTTTTAGAAATTAAGAAAGAAAAAAAACCACCGCCAATCCATGTTGCAGTCAAGGTAGCAGAAATAGTGCCAGTAGAAAAATTTCTACCACCAAGAGAGTAATCTTCTATGGTTTTTACTCCTCTACCATGCCATAATCCTGCTATAAGGTTTACAGCTAAGAAGGCAAAAAAGATTACTATATCTATATCTATATTAAAATTCATAATTTAACTCTAGATTGATTATCTATTTAAAGTTATAATTGAGAGGATGAATTAATACAACATGAAATTTAAATATAAATGTAAATTATTTTAAAGCAGAAAATTGTGAGTGTTTACGGTATTTAGAAAAAATCGTCATAAATTTTGTTAAGAATAGAAGTAAGCCAGTCTTTATCAAGTACGCTCCTCCTCCTTACTCGGGCTGATTTCTGGATCAGCTCGTGATGACACACTTTAATGTGATATACTAACGTTCAAACTTAAAAACTTACAGAGAGCACTCACGCTCATTTTGCTAACAATACTAAATCTCGCCTTAGGTGCAATTTATTGTTCTTATTTAATATTGATCGATAAACCTGAACATTTTCTAGCACTCTCTGAACATAGTTTCTAGTCTCACCATAAGGTATCAGTTCAAGCCAATCTACTATTTGTTTAACGTTCTTCATTGTTCTTGGGTCGCCAAATAGGTCAATCCATCTTTTAGTACGATGACTACCTGCGTTATAAGAGGCAATCGCCAAAATATACGACCCTTTATGCTGCACCAATAAATCATTGAGATGATTCGTACCGAGCTTGATATTGTAATTAGGATCTTGAGTAAGTTTTGCTACATTACATTGAACACCAATGGACTTAGCTGTTTGACAAGCTGTAGCTTTCACCAGTTGCATTAGCCCCATGGCCTTAGCTGTACTCACTGCATATTGGTTAAAAACAGATTCTTGCCGAATAATTGCATAACTTAGTGCTGCTTCTATCGGCGTATTATTCAATTTATAAGGAGTGGGAAAGGCATAGTTCTTGATAAATATGTGGTTATGCACAGCAATCTTGGCAAATTCCACCATATAATAAGGGTTACTATCTACTTTGATAATATCTGCTGCTACTAGCAAAGCTTCTGCTGGGTGAGATACTTGCGCTACTGCAGCCTTGACATAAATATGCGCCAATTCTGGTTTACCATATTTGATTAATAACCTTGCAGCTCTAATAATATCATTATTCTTGATACTATGTTGATGATGAGATTCTATTTTTGGAGTAGACGGTAGCACTATTCTATGTTCTTTCAATTCAATTGCGGCTAGTTGCCCATAAAAAGTATATGGATATTTGGCAGAACTCCGATAAAGCTGTGTTGCTTTTTCATGATCACCCTTGGCTTCATGAGTTCTTGCCAACCAATAAGTCGCTCTTGATCTACTGATTGGAGTTTTTGCTACTTTATTAAACTTATTAAAGTGAGTTAGTGCTAACTCTGGCTTATGAGTGAAACGGAGTGCAATCCAGCCAGCTAACCACTCTGTTTCTCTGATATCCTCATCAACAATTGCAAAATGTTGTTTTACTATTTTATAAGCGTTAGCAAAATCTTTCTGTTCAAGAAATTCTCGAGCATAATATCGTTGTAGCTTAGACCATTGTACACTGTGATGGAAATCCTCAGGGATATGCTTGAATAATGAAATAATATAACTATCAGCTTGCTGCTTTTTCTTTGATTCCAGATAACGGTATAACAAACCGGAGGTATAATATTTAGTTGGAATCTTTTTAAATAATTGCTCACCACTATGAGCGTTATTGATTAGAGCTATCTGTGCAGCAAATGATTGTCGGTATCCTTCATTAACCATTGACATTATTCTTTTAGCCTCAGTGACATCAGATCGCCACAGCTGTTCGTCTATTCGACGCACATGATCCTCTTCACGTAAAAATTTGGCAAAATTTGTTAGATATTCTATCTCTTCATTGCGAGTGAAATCACCATAGACCCACCCATCTCTAATGATCAGTAATAATTTGGCTTGATCATTTAGTAGTTTTGCACTGGCCTTAGCATAAAATTTATAGCCATTCCCAGTCTTTGGTTTATTATGCCCAAACCAATCAACTATAGTTTTTTGATCAGTATCGTCATTTAAATAGCTCTCTGCCCTTTCTGCTAATTTCACAATTTGTGGCCATTGTGGATTTTGTTTGATAAATTTTATCACTTCCTCAAAATTGTTAGCTTTATATTTCGAATCCAGGAATTTTTGTGACAACACCACTTTAAGCAATGCTTGATCATCAGCTTGACGTACAAGCTTCTCCGCATCCAACCATTTTCCATCATTAAGGTATGCAAAAACCATAGCAGAATTCTCAACTGCTAAAGCTTGGGTTCTTAATAATTGCAAAATTATTAAAATAATTGACAATCCTAATTTAAATCGCATAATCACTGTTGCATTTATGTATTGTAGGCTTATGAATAGAGCATTTATTTTTCCTGGTCAAGGTTCTCAAGTGATCGGCATGGGCAAAGATTTTTACGATAAGTTTCAAGCAGCAAGAACTACCTTTCAGTCCATTGATGATAGCTTAAATTACAAATTAAGTAATGTCATTTTTAATGGTTCAGACGAAGAATTAACTTTAACTCAAAATACTCAACCAGCTCTGATGGCGGTATCAATGGCAATAATTAATACGCTAAAGGATCAAACTCGCACTAATATTGCTAGTTTATGCCAATATGTTGCTGGCCATTCTCTTGGCGAGTATAGCGCTCTTTGTGCCGCTGAAAGTATTAGCTTGATTGATACCGCTAAATTATTGCGCCGGCGTGGTGAGGCCATGCAGAGTGCTTGCGCTGTTGGGATAGGTGCAATGGCAGCTTGTATTGGTATCGATATTACCACTCTTGAGCAAATTATTAATGATTATGCTGGAGCTGAGGTTTGTCAAATTGCTAATGATAATATTTTGGGGCAAATAGTAATAAGTGGCCATAATGCTAATGTTGAGAGAGTAATCGCAATCTTGAAAGATCTTGGTTACAAGGCAATAAAATTAAAAGTTAGCGCCCCATTTCATTGCGATTTGATGCAACCAGCGACGCAAGAAATGGCACAAGCATTGTCGGAAGTAACTGTTGATAAACCGATAGTGCCGATAATTACTAATGTAGCAGCCACTCCAACTAGCAATCCGGTGGTAATAAAACAAAATTTAATCACCCAAATATGTGGACGAGTCAGATGGCGTGAAACAATTGATCAATTAGTGCAAGCCGAGATTGAGGAAATTGTTGAAATAGGAAGTGGCAAAATATTAACTGGGATGATCAAAAGAACCAATCATAAACTACGCACTATTAATATAAGTACAGTAGCGGAATTCGATAAATTTATAGATTCTATTCGATAATCAGTAATGGATGTTAAGCAACGACACATACGTCATCGTGAACGGAGCAAAGCGTAGTGTGGCGATCCAGGAAGATCCTAAAATATTATCTGGATTGCTTCGACCACTAACGTGGTCTCGCAATGACGAGTTAGTAAGTCATATATACTGCTCAATACCTGCGAATTGGATTCTAAAATGAGGAGCGAGCTTTGGTACGTAGATCACTAGTTGAGGTGAGGAGCGGAGCTTCCGAAATTTTAGAATCCAATTCGCAGGTATTGAGCAGTATACAACATAAGTAGAAATCATGAACAATAATCAATCAACTACATCTTTGTGGTTTCGTAATTTACGCAATGATATTATTGCAGCGTTTGAAGCTATTGAGCTTGAATACAGCAAAGAACACAATACCGTAGCTTCTACCTTTGAGCGAAAATTGTGGAACAGACCTGGCGGTGGCGGTGGTGAAATCTCAATTATGCATGGTAATGTTTTTGAGAAAGTAGGAGTTAATATTTCTACTGTACATGGAGTGTTATCACCAGAATTAAGCCAACATATTCCAGGAGCTTTGGAAGCACCACAATTTTTTGCTACTGGTATTTCCATAGTAGCGCATATGTGCTCTCCTTTAGTACCAGCGGTACATTTTAATACGCGTTATCTTGAGACTAGTAAAACATGGTTTGGTGGTGGTAGCGATTTAACTCCAATGTACCCCGATGAGTTTGAAACCACAAAATTTCATGATGCTCTTAAAACTGCCTGCAATCAACATGATTCTACTTATTATCCACGATTTAAAGAGGAATGTGATCAATATTTTTATTTAAAACATCGTCAGGAATCACGTGGTGTTGGTGGTATATTTTATGATTATTTAAATAGCGGTGATTTTAACAATGATTTTGCTTTTACCGTTGATATTGGCAAAGCTTTTTTAACAATATACCCAGAGATTGTGCGTCATAAAATGTGGTTACCTTGGAGCAAAGAACAAAGAGATTACCAATTGATTCGCCGTGGTCGTTATGTTGAATTCAACTTGCTATACGATCGTGGTACTAAATTTGGTTTAATGACTGATGGTAATATCGAAGCTATATTGATGTCTATGCCACCAGAAGTGCGTTGGCCCTAAGATATATTCAGTAAAGTCTACAAAGCATAAATATCATCATTATTTTATCAAAATATGAAAAATCTAACTTTATTTAAAATACTCAGCGAGTATCGATTATTTGAAATATTTATTCTAGGCATCATTAGTGGTATGCCATTAGCCATTATCGGTACTACAATAGTCACTTGGCTTACAGAATCAGATGTGACTCTTGAAATTATCACTACTTTTGCGATAGCACGACTACCATATTCTTTAAAACCGCTATGGTCACCGATAATCGATTATTGCAGCATTCCTTTTTTGAGTAAATTTGGTCGACGAGCAAGTTGGATGATCTGCTGTTCTATGTTAATTGCAGGTATATTATATAGTATGAGTATATTATCACCTAATGCTGATCTGCCATTATTATATATTCTCACTATCTGCCTTGGTACTTTGTCAGCAACATTTGATATTAGTTTCGATGCTTTTCGTATCGAAAAATTGGAACAAAAAATGCAAGGTGTCGGCGCTGCTTGTGCTGTGTTTGGCTATAGGATAGGCTTGCTAGTAACCGGTGGTGGTGCACTATATTTAGCTCATATTACTAATAGCTGGCCGGAGACACTGTTATGGATCGCTGGTATTTTTGTGCTCTCTACAACATTTATTTTTTTTGTTGATGAAGCAAATGAAGGGGTAGATATACGAAGGTCAAAATCAGAAATTGCTAGAAGTCATGGAGCTGAGGAGCACAGCGTACTTTATGTACGTGAGCACCGCAAGATCCAAATGACGACACCGCAATTCTTGATTTTTACCGAGTATACCAGACCATTTATGGATTTCTTAAACAGAGAAGGCGCTATTGCTATCTTATTAGCGGTAATTTTCTTTAAACTTGGAGATGCAATGTTGGGTGTGGTGAGTATGCCTTTCTATTTAGAGCTTGGATTCTCTAAACAGCAGATTGCTATTGCGGTTAAAGTATATGGGTTTATCGCGACTATCCTGGGCACTTATGCTGGTGGATTAATAATATATAAAATTGGCTATTTTAAAGGGCTGATAATTTCTGGTATTGTACAAAGTATCACGCATTTAGCTTTTGTGTGGTTAAACCACCAAGGAACTGATTTTAGTGCGTTATTTATTGCAATTTCAATAGAAAATTTTGCTGGTGGGATGGGCTCAAGCGCCTTAGTGGCTTATTTGAGCATATTATGTAATAAAAAATATTCTGCTACGCAATATGCGTTATTTAGTAGCGCCGCTAGTTTGTTTAACAATACCGTTACTATCTATGGTGGAACTTTGGTACGCCAATTAGGATGGGATTATTACTTTATTTTTACCATTATTTTAGCAATCCCGGCTATTTTGCTATTAGTGTATTTACAGAGAAAATATAATAATTAGAGATCTTCGCTGAATCTAATTTTGTTGTTTTATAGTCAAAATTATTATATAAATTTTTGTGCTCTTCATTAAATATTTATATTTAACCCCATATTCTGCTTTACTAGAATTAGTTCTTCGCTTTAAGGTTATATATGTCTAGAAATACCTCATCCACTATCTGCATTATGCTAGTCCTGATCTGCGGCCTGATCATTCACGGTAATTCATTTGCACATAAGGCAGTAGCTGCTAGTGACCCTACCAAGTCCAGTTTAGTTGTTGATATGAAGACTGGTAAAATATTGCATGCTCAAAATGCAAAAGCTAAAGTTAATCCAGCTTCACTAGCAAAGGTTATGACTTTATATTTAATATTTGAGTCTATAGAGTCCGGTAAACTATCCTTAACACAGAAATTATACGTATCTAAACATGCTGAACAGATGCAGCCTTCTAAACTTGGCTTAAAGGCAGGAGAATATATTACAGTACGTGATGTGATTATGGCTCTTATAGTAAAATCAGCTAATGATGCAGCATCAGTCGCTGCTGAAAATATCTCTGGTTCAGAAGCAAAATTTGCACGAGTGATGAACAGACGCGCTAAACAGCTTGGTATGCATGATACCAATTTTACTAATGCTTCAGGATGGCATGATCCAGCGCAAAAAACTACTGCGGTAGATCTGGCTAAATTAGCAATCGCTGTAAAACGAGACTTTCCAAGATTTTATCATTTATTCTCAAAAACAAGTTTTAGTTTCCGTGGGCAAGTTATTTCAGGGCATAACCATGTTACTGCAAATTACCAGTGGTCTGAGGGATTAAAGACTGGTTACACAAGACCAGCAGGGTTTAATTTAATCACTACAGCTTCAAGAAATAATAAGGCTATCGTTGGAGTAATTACTGGTGGTAAAAGTGCTACTATTAGGGATAAACAAATGGTATCATTGCTTGATCAACATTTAGGTGTCATCAAGACCAAAAATAAAAAATCAACAACTGTTCCTTCTAACTCAAAATCATATAAAAAATTAGTTAGAAGTTAAGTCATAACAAATCACTATGATATATTTTATACAATGCATATTTATACTATATTTAACTAGCTTATCGGCTTATGCTGCAATACCTGCCACCTATTCTTTAAACTCTGATGTTGCTCAGAATATAATAAATACTATTGATTCAACTACTATAGTACTGATAAATATAGATAAGACTATCGTTGCCCCAAAATCAAAAATGTTTCGATACTCTAATAATCCTTACAGAACTTTTATCCAGGATCTTACCGTCCAGGCTAAAAATATGCCTGTATTCAACAAAACATTATTAGCGTTTCTACAGCGCAGACAGATTATACTGGTTGAACCAGAATGGCCTAGTTTTATAGAAAAATTAAAAAGTACTGGAGCTTTAGTATTAGGATTATATCAAACTATGATTATGGAACATGAGTTAATTAAGGATTCACAAGAATGGCATTATCAAGAACTTAAGTATTTTGGAGTAAATTTTACTGATAAAATTAATGGTAAGGAGTTAATTACTCTAGGCTCTAAAAGAGATAATAGTTTGTTTTATAAAGGTATACTATTTACCGGTACTCTCAGCAAAAATGGCGCTTTAATTGAGTTCATGAAAGTTAGTAACATAATGCCACGTAAGATAGTAGCTTTTGATCCAAGAATAGATGATCTCAAACGAACAGAATATGCTCTTAGGGTATTTGACATAGAATATTACCCCATACAATATCTTGCAGAACGGGAAATCGCAGGTATACCTAACAGCGATGTAGTGAAATTACAACAAAATAATCTGATCGCCAATAATCAGTGGTTAGAAGACGATGAGGCTGAACAATTATTATTACAACAACAAGCTGAAGCCAATTCAATTGCAAAAGAGTAATATAAAAAATGAAGTGAAGCTTTTGGTTCGTAGAAACTACTTGAGCACTTTGATCCTAAAATTTTTTGTAATTAATCTGTAAAAAGTGATTTGGTATAAGCAGAAATGCCCAAAGAAAAACGTTGTGGTTGCTATTAAAACAATATAGAGTACAGCCGCTATGAATTGAATATTATTTAATACTTTAAGCTTTTATTTTTTACAGATCTTCATCTCAGTTTGTTTTAGCTAATTTTCTTTAGTATTTCCATATATTTTTCTGTAGTTAGAGCGCTACTTAAAATCATTTATTTATTAATTTTAGGAATTTTGTATGTATCAAGGAACAGTAAAATGGTTTGACGCCAACAAAGGATATGGATTTATTGCGCCGGAGGACGGTAGTAGTGATGTATTTATTCATGCAGAGGCTCTAGATAAAGCCGGTATAAGATACTTAGGCGAAGGAGATAAAATAAGCTATGAGATAGCTAGAAACAAAGGAAGAACTGCTGCTGCTAATGTGAAAGTATTAAAAACATCATAAAATGAGGGTGTTTAATAAATTAAATAGTGAACATTTTTAGTAAGTTCACTATTTAACTTACAACAACGCTTAAACTTAGGCTCTGTGAAGCAACAATTACGAGAAATTAGGCATAATTATCATGATATATCTATCTGTAATTTCTGGAAAAATTTCTTTTATAAAAGGAAATAGTTGGTTGCTACCATCAAGAAATTCTATTTCAATTAGATCACCGGCACCAAAATTAAAGAAATTTTTAACCATACCCATCGGCTTTAAATTTTGATCGATTACGGTTAATTCTTTTAAATACTCAATATAAAACTCATCTTTGTCTTTGATTGCTGGTAAATTGTCTTTTAAACAAAAGATCTCGTGGCCAATTAGTTTTTCTGCTGCAGTTCGATCATCAATATCTTTAATACTACAAATTAATCGATGTTTTGTGGTGATACTACAAAGCTTTAAGTGCAGATCAATGCCGGTTGCACTCAATAATGGTAATTTAACTATATTAGCAATTGGTTCAGTGAATGATTGTATCAGTACATGGCCTTTGAGTCCATGTGCTGATGATATCTTACCTACTAGAATTGATTTCGCAAGAGGTTTATTATGAGTCATTTTCAATCGCTGATTGTTCATCTAAGTTAAGAATTTGTGCAGTTTTAATTGATTCTCCATGCGAGGCATTCATGATAATACCACCGTTATTAGCTTTTAAAGCGATTAAATTATGTAATAATTCTTTGTTTTGTTGATCAAGATTTGATTCTACCTCATCTAACAACCACAAACTGGCTTGACATGAAAGCAGTTTGGATAATGCTACTTTCTGTTGATTGCCTCTGGAAAGCTCATAGCATTTTGTACTTAATATGTACTGTAAATTAAAGTAATAGATTGAAGCTTCAAATGTTTCTGGAGAATTATAAATTTCAGACCAAAATTTTAAATTCTCAAATACTGTCAATTCAGATTTTAAACCAAGGCGGTGTCCTATATAAACACAATATGGTTTTTCATGGTTTTGTGATAACAGCCTCTGCTCTTCTGCTCTCTTTGGTACACCAAAATAAACAAATCCATTGGTTGGCTTTTGAATACCGGCTATAATTTTAAGTAAGGAGCTTTTGCCACCACCATTTTTGCCTTTGATATGCACAATCGCAGAAGGGAAGAAAGATATACTTAAAGAATTCAAAAGATCTTGCCCCAAAACCTGAAAAGATAACTGATAAAATGATAGTATTTTATGCGACATTAATAAAATCTTAATCTTATATTTAGTAAAATCTTCTTTCAAAGATTTATTTAAAGAGCCTGTTTTGAAAGTTAGATATTAAGAGAGGGATTTTTTGAGAGTGTTCAATGAACCATACGCGTCAAGTAGGGAAAAAGAGATGACACACACAAACCGTCATTGCGAGACGAAGTCGAAGCAATACAGTAAAAATAATTATAACTGGATTGCCACGGGAGCGAAGCTCCCTCGCAATAAAGGTGTGGGTGCTCAAGTAAGACGGTTCACATCGTCTCTTTTCCTTAACTTGACAAGTTCATTGAACACTCTCAATTTTCAGACTTAGATGCACTTTCAAGACAGGTTCTAAGATAAGGCAAAATAAATAAATATACAATATTTCATATAACATACAGAGGAGAAGCTGATGTCTAGTCCTTATAATCCAAAATACGCCATAAAAATAGACATAGATGGTCACACATATGTTATGTGTGACGTAAAAAAAGCAGCAAGCGACATAGGTCTTGAAGTTAATAAATTACCTTACTCATTACGAGTTTTATTTGAAAATGTAATACGAACTAATCAAGACCCACAATCATTACTGGCGTTTAGGGAATGGCTGAAACAAAAAAAATCAGATGCAGAGGTGGCATTTATGCCAGCCAGAGTATTAATGCAGGATTTTACTGGCGTTCCAGCGGTAGTAGATCTTGCTGCCATGCGTGACGCTGTCAAGAAACTACAAAAAGATCCGTTAACAATTAATCCATTAATACCGGTAGATCTAGTAATTGATCACTCAGTGCAAGTAGATTATTCAGGATCTGCTGATGCTTTTAAGAAAAATGTCGAACTAGAAATGCAACGCAATTTGGAACGTTATGAATTTCTGAAATGGGGGCAACAAACATTTGATAATTTTAGAGTGGTACCTCCGGGCACTGGTATTTGTCATCAGGTTAATTTGGAATATTTAGCGCAAGTAGTGTGGACTCAAAAATACAATAATGAAACCTTAGCTTATCCTGATACTGTGGTTGGTACTGATAGCCATACCACGATGGTTAATGGCTTGTCGGTTCTTGGTTGGGGTGTAGGTGGTATCGAAGCTGAAGCAGCAATGTTGGGCCGAGCCTTACCAATGATTCTACCGGAAGTAGTGGGAGTAAAATTAACTGGAGAATTAAGAGGTAATAGTACTGCCACTGATCTAGTATTAACAGTAACACAAATGCTAAGAAAGAAGGGCGTAGTCGGCAAATTTGTTGAATTCTTTGGCCCAGGTCTTGATGCTTTAAGTTTAGCAGATAGAGTTACGATTGCGAATATGGCACCTGAGTACGGAGCGACCTGTGGCTTCTTTCCAATTGATAATGAAACAATCAAGTACCTACATTTGACAGCACGTGACCCTCAACAAATTAAACTAGTAATCGAATATGCAAAAGCTAATTTATTATGGCGTGATGCTAATGATGACCCAGAATATACTGATGTTTTAGCTCTTGATTTATCTACTCTGGAAACCTCATTAGCTGGGCCTAAGCGTCCTCAAGATCGAGTAAGCCTTAGCAACATCACTAGTAATTTTAAAACAGAGCTACCTTCTTTAGCCAAAGGTGATCAAGATATTACCAAGAAATACCAAGTGGCTGGTAAAGATTTTAGTTTAGGGCATGGTGATGTAGTAATTGCAGCGATCACCAGTTGCACTAACACTTCTAATCCTTCAGTAATGGTTGCCGCCGGATTATTAGCTAAAAAGGCCTGCAATTTAGGTTTAATATCAAAACCATGGGTTAAAACATCTCTGGCTCCAGGATCTCAAATTGTTACTGAATATCTTGCTGCTGGTGGGTTAGATCAATATTTAAATAAATTGGGTTTTAATTTAGTTGGCTATGGTTGTACTACTTGTATCGGTAATTCTGGCCCATTAGCTGTTGAAATAGATAATACTATTAGTAATAATCAGCTAGTTGCAGCTTCAGTATTATCTGGTAACAGAAATTTTGAAGGTAGAGTGCATGCTTCTGTGCGCGCTAATTATCTTGCATCACCACCTTTAGTGGTAGCATATGCTATAGCCGGTAGTATCAATCTTAATTTACAGACTCAGGCTCTTGCTAAAGACCGTAATGGTTATGATGTTTATTTGAAAGATTTATGGCCAACTCAGCAGGAGATTAAGGAATATATTAATCAATCTTTGTCTTCAGCAATCTTTAAAGCTAAATATAGTCAGGTATTTACCGGGGATCAATATTGGCAAAGTCTAAAAATAGCAAAAAGCAGTACTTATAATTGGGATAAAAATAGCACATACATCAATCACCCACCTTATTTTGAGAATATTGAAAAAGCTACGTTAAGTCTTAGTAACATTAAATCTGCAAGAATACTGGCAATCTTTGGAGACTCAATTACCACTGATCACATATCGCCAGCTGGTAATATTAATAAAGCGAGTCCAGCGGCAAAATATTTAATGGATCATGGCGTTATGCAAAATGATTTCAATTCTTATGGTGCGCGGCGTGGTAATCATGAAGTAATGATGCGTGGAACCTTTGCTAATGGCCGTATAAAAAATGAAATGTGCCCTGGAATAGAAGGTGGAGTGACTATCAATCAATTAACTCAGCAACAGATGAGCATATATGATGCTGCTATGGATTATAAACTACGTTCAATACCGCTTGTGGTTATAGCTGGAGCAGAATATGGTACCGGCTCTTCCAGAGATTGGGCTGCTAAGGGAACTAGTTTACTTGGGGTGAAAGCAGTTATTGCTGAAAGTTTTGAGCGCATCCATAGATCGAATTTGGCGGGCATGGGAGTGTTACCAATAGTTTTTGCCAATGGTTTAACTAGAAAAGACTGTAAGCTTACTGGTTCAGAAGAAATAGAAATTAATGGCTTAAAAGATTCCATTGAACCTTACCAACGTTTACAATGTGTAATTAAAAGGCAAGATGGTGTCCAAGATACCATAGAAGTAATTTTACAAGTTTTTACTGATAGTGAAATAGAATATATCAGGCAGGGTAGTGTTATGCACACTGTGGTATATACTAGGTGAAAATTGAGAATTGCGTCGCGTCACTAGAGATCTGCGGTGCTCACGTACTAAAGACTGCTTGCGCTCCTCGACTCTGTGACTTCTAGCACTTCTTCAATTTGACCTTCGTCTATACACTAAAACTGCTTTCAAAAATTGTTTTTTGAAAGCAGTTAAATGAGAGTGTTCAATGAACTGTGTCAATTAATCGTGGTATGAGATATTTGTTGTAAGATCATATAAGCTAAAATAAAATGAATGATGAAATTAAACAGTACTTGCAGCCAGGGAAAAAAAATCTTATCATCATCTACGTTTTTTATTTATGTGGAAGTGTGGCACCATTATTGCCTATAATCGGGGTAATTGTGTCCTATTACAATCGTAATAACACAAAAGATGGTATTTTTATTAGTCACTACTCATTTATAGTAAGAACATTTGCTATATGGGTAGTAAGTACTGTAATATCGATGACGATAAATGCTACCTCGTTTTTGCATGTAGTGCTAAATATATGTATTTTAGTATGGTTAATACTTAGAGTAACCATGGGGTTGCGATATTTAATCGAGGATGTAGCGCATCCAAATCCTATAACTTACTGGATAAAGTAGTTTTATTTTTTAGAGTAAGTTTTTATCCAACATTAATTTGAATTGAGAGCTGTTATTGATGCCAGTTATAATTCAATTTTTTAAAGACATGAGTCATGTGCGGCTTGCGGCTATTTGCTTAGGCATACTAACTTTTGTCTTATTATTTGTAGTGTATATCTCAAAAATCTCTGGTAAGGATATGGCTTTGCTGTATTCAGAATTAGAAGCAGAAGATAGCGGTAAAATTGTACAAGAGCTTGAGAGTAAAAACGTACCATATCAGCTGTTAGATGATGGCCGTACTATCAAAGTGCCTAGAGATCAAGTAGTAAAAGCTAGAGTAAATTTAGCTCAAGCAGGGATACCTAATAAAGGTTCAATAGTTGGTTACGAAATTTTTGACAAGGAAGATAGTATTGGTACTACTAATTTCTCACAAAATGTTAAGATGGTTAGGGCGCTTGAGGGAGAAATTGCTAGAACTATTTCTTCTTTCGAGCAAGTGGATAAAGTCAGGGTGCATTTAGTATTGCCTCAGAAAGAGATTTTCTCTAAAGAGCGTTTAGATCCTCGTGCTTCTGTAATAATTCGCTTTAAAAGCAAAAAAATCTTTAATAAAGCTGAGGTAGATGCCGTAAGTCACCTTATAGTCACTGCTGTACCAGGTTTAGATATTAAAAATGTGACAATTGTAGATACCTATGGTAAATCTCTCAAGCTCGGTGCTCAAGATGAAGAAACAGAATTTTCTGGAGCTCGTGGTGAAGAATATCGTGTCGCCTATGAAAATAGATTGAAAAAGGTTATAGAAGATTTATTGGAACAATCATTGGGTGTCGGTAAAGCTAAAGCACAGATAGCAGTAGAAATGAATTTCGATCGCACAGTTATTAATACAGAATCATATGATCCTGATAGTGCGGTAGTACGTTCAGTGCAAACTATGGATGAACGAGAAAGTACTCCTGTAGGTGGTGAAGATAATGTTGATATCTCAGTAGCAAATAATATACCTGGTGGTGGGGCTGGGGGGGCGCAAAATCCAAATCTTGCTACTACCGAAAAGAGCGATCAAACTACCAATTATGAAATATCTAGAACTGTTAAAAACCAAATCAGTGAAAGCGGGGTTGTCACTAAATTATCTATTGGAGTACTGGTGGATGGTACTTACAAACCTAATGCTGAAACTCAAGCAACAGACTATATTCCAAGAAGTAATGCCGAGATTGATAAAATTACTAATTTAGTAAAGGTGGCAGTTGGTTTTGATCCAGAACGTAAAGATAAAATTGAAGTTATTAATATGCAATTTAATAACGATCTTAATCTATTCAACGCAGATGAGGGATCTCATTGGTTAAAAGACGAGCTACCTAATCTATTCCAAACTTTAGTGTTTGCTGTTGTAGTAGTATTGATTTTAGTAACAGTAATTAGACCTATTACTTTAAAAGCATTTGAAGTAAAGCGTGCTAATGATAATTTACTAACGGGTCTCGGAATGTCTGGAGATATGGCTATGCCTTCCTTTGATGGTGGTGGCGGTAGTGGCGGTATGCCTGGAGGTAGTGGTAGTGAGGCGTATGAACCTGGGAAGGTTGGTGAACGAACTTCCTTGAAATCTGAAGCTAATACGCAACGTGTTAATGAGCTTGTGGTATTTTATCCACAAGAAATGCTGAATGTCTTAAGAAAATGGTTGGATGAAGGGAAATAACTATGAGTATTGCTGCTAAAGATATTTTTAGATTAACCGGAGCTCAAAAGGTAGCGATAGTACTTTTGTCGATGTCAGAAGAAAATGCTACCAAGATATTTTCTTTAATGACTGAAGAAGAAATTAAAGAAATATCTCATGCAATGTCACGTTTAGGTTCTATTAATCCAGAAGTGGTAGATAAATTATTGGGACAGTTGCATACTGATTTAACAGAGAGTGCTATATTTTTAGGCAATTTACATACTACAGAAAGATTGTTAGAAAAAGTCCTCGATAAAGACCATGTTCAATCATTAATGGATGAGATACGTGGTCCACAAGGTAGAAATACTTGGGAAAAATTGGGGAATGTTAGTGAAGAAATGTTAGCATTATATTTCCGTAATGAACATCCGCAAACGGCAGCTTTAGTATTGTCAAAATTAGCGCCTGAACAAGCAGCAAAAGTGCTTAGTCACCTGCCTGATAGCTTTGCTTTTGAGGTTATTACCAGAATATTAAATATTGGAAATGTAAAAACTGAGATTTTAGAAAAAGTTGAAAAAATATTACGGGTTGAGTTTATTAGTAGCATAGGCAAAACGCAAGAATATGATAGTTTTGAAATGATAGCCGAAATATTTAATAGTTTAGACCGTAATAGTGAAAGTAAGTATATGGCTATGCTTGAATCTAGTTCGCCTGAAGCTGCCATTCGTATTAAAGATTTAATGTTTACTTTTGAAGACTTAGTCAAAATTGATGCAAAAGGAATACAAAAATTATTACGTAACGTTGAAAAATCAAGATTAACTATAGCGTTAAAAGGTGCGGGAGAAGCTTTACAAAAGGTTATATTTGCCAGTATGTCGCAACGGGCAGCAAAAATCATATTAGAAGAATTAGAGGCTATTGGCCCTATCAGGGTAAGAGAAGTAGATTTAGCCCGTACTGAGATCGTGAATATAGCAAAGGCACTTATTAATAATGGTGAAATAGATGTTGTCGTTGATAGTAAAGATGAATTTATAACATAGTAGTATTATGCATAAATATAGCAAATTTGTTTTTCGAGAGTTACCTAAAACTGCGGTGGTAAATGTTAGCGATAGTGCTGTTGATTCTAATCAAGAAGAATTGATCAATAACGTTGTTACTCAGCATTTACATACTATTATCAATACAGAGGATGGGGTAATTGATTCCTTCGCAGATCAAGAGCAACATGATACATTTTCAATTGATACTGAACAAATAAAATTGGAAGGCTATAATAAAGGTTTTGAAGAGGCGAAAATCCAATATGAATCCATAATTGATGACTTAAAGACTGATAATAATTTTCTTGAGCTTATACAACAGCAATTATTAACAATTGTGCCATCTGCTAGTATTGATACACAAATAGCAACAATATCAGTTCATATTCTTAATGAGATTGCTAAAAAATTACATGTAATTTTACCGGTAAATTTTGAGCAAATAGTGCATACAGAGCTATTAAGCAGTATCAAAAAGTTTTATAAGGAAGGGCAGATTAAGTTAACGATACACTCAACTAGACAGGAATATTGTGCTAATGTTTTGCGTTTAGATAATTTACCAGATAAACTAAAAGAGAATATACAAATAGTTGCTGATGATACTATGGGTATCAACGATTGCAAAGTTGAATGGTCTAATACTTGCCTAGAATATAATCAAGCACAACTTGATGAAGAAATTACAAAAATATTAGCTCAGCTAAAGAGTACAGTATAATAACATAGGAAAAAATATGACAAAAGATAATAATAATGGCGATCAAGAACTAACACTAGAAGCGTTATATGATGTACCAGTGCAAGTTTCAGTAGTACTCGGAAGAACTACAATGCAGCTTAGTCATATATTGAAACTTGGTCGCGGAGCTGTAATAGAGCTTGAACGTGGTGTAGGGGAACCAATTGATGTCTATGTAAATAATAAAATTGTTGCCAAGGGCGAAATAGTAGTAGTAGATAGTAAAATCGGGGTAACTTTGACAGAGGTAGTCGTAAGCGATAAGGAAAGATAAAACTCTAGTTTGGCAGTATATTAAAAAAAGTGAATAGTCTGCGTTACCTACTTTTCTATATTAAAAAGTGTTAAAAAAATTCTAATCTAGAAACTTCTGAGCCACAGCAAAATACATTGGTATTCCTATAGTGATATTAAATGGGAAGGTAATTGCAAGGGACATTGGCACATAGATAGCTGCCTTAGCTTGTGGCAAGGCAGTACGCATTGCTGCAGTTACTACAATATAAGATGCACTAGAAATTAGCACTGTAAATAAAAAGCCGGTGCCTAAGTCCAATTTTATAAGCACACTTAAAGCTATACCAATTACTCCACCTATTAAAGGCATGCCAATACCAAATATAACTAACTTCAGATTAAACTCTTTTAAGTCAGATAAATGCCTTGAAACTAGTAAACCCATATCTAGTAAAAAAAATGTTAAGATTCCATAAAATGGAGTGACTAAAAATCCCTCCATTTTCTCCATACTTTTAGCTCCTGACATCCATCCTATAAAAAAGGATCCCATTAATAGTAATATTGATCCATTGGTAACTATTTCTTGTATAAGCTTTAATAGCGATTGAGAGTTATCTTTTGTCATTTTTGGTTGAGATTTATAGGCAATCAATAAACCACTTACAATGGCTGGGGCTTCCATTAAAGAAAGTACAGCAACAATATATCCTGAATAAACAATAGAATTTATTCCTAAAAAATTTACGGCAGTTACAAATGTTATCATACTTATAGAGCCATAGTGGGCAGCTACAGCTGCTGCTGTCAAATCATCCAACTTGGTGGTTAATTTCAATATATAATAGCCAATAAATGGCTGAATAAAGCCAGCACTCATACCTGCAAGAATAGTAAGAATAACCGTACTATTAATAGTGTTTGTTTCAGCAATAGCGATTCCACCTTTAAAACCTATTGCCATCATTATATACATGACAAAAAATCGACTAATTTGCTCTGGCACCTCTAAATCTGATTTTAAAAGGCCTGAGATAATCCCAAGAGAAAAAAATAATATGGGAGGTGATAATAAATTTTCGGTAAAAGAAGTAAATAATTCCATGATGAGGGGATATTAATTTGTTTTATTAATAGAAATGCAGATCAAGGAAACACAAAAGTTGGTAGGTAAAGTTATAGCATTAAGGCGCTAATGGCGCTCACTTTAAGGCAGTAGTAATAGCGCATGTAAGTTTATAGATCTAAAGCTTGTCTATAAAGTTCTAATATAGCTTCTTGTTCTGCTAGTTTATTCTTGTCAAGCTTCTTTAATTTTAATACTTGCTTCATAGTTTTCACATCAAAACCACTAGCTTTTGCTTCAGCAAAGACTTCTTTTATATCATCAGCTAATTCTAATTTAGAGTGTTCCAGCTTTTCAATTTTACTAATATATTGCTTTAACTGTTCTATAGCAATTACTTCTGTCATTACTTAACCGATATTAACTTTATTATTATTTATTATTTACTTCATTTAATAAAGCTTGTTCAGCTTCATCTAAATTTGCGGAATTTGGTGCCAATACTTTACTGACATCTGTTGTATTTGGAGCATCAGTTGGTTTTTGTAAGTAATAATGTGGTGGCACATCAATCGCTTTACTTCGCTGTACTTGATATTCATCAGGGCCAGGAGTCACTATCCCTATAGTTTCTTTTACCCGCTTATTGCATGATGATAGTAGGGCAAGCATTAGCATAATCTGTAATAGACCTTTTTCAAAAAACCACTTTTGTTGTGATAGGTTACTTTGATCTGCTGTTTGAATCTTAAACATAATTGAGTGCGTTATAGATCTGTGTTGCATGAACTCCTTGCATTTCGCTACCATAAATGATTTTTGAAAGAAGTCTAATAAAATCATACGCATATATTTACTTATTTTAATCAATTTTAGCATCAGCAGCTTTACGGATTGCTTCTGCTTTTGCGGCTAAGTCATCATAAATTTGTTTTTCTATTTCTTCAATATTTTTTTTAGTTTTATAAAGATCATATAATACTAACATCACTCCAATGAAAATAAAGCTGTCTGCCAGATTAAACACCGGAAACCAATAATTGTTTTGATAATGAAAACAAATAAAATCAAATACTGCTCCGCGGTAGCAACGATCAATTATATTACCAATAGCGCCACCGATAATAAAGCTATATCCCCAAAAACTTGTAACAGACTTAAGCTTTGACAAGCTATAGCATAGATATAAAATAATGATGCTATTAAGTACTATGAATACCATATTGCTATATTGAAGATAATTCTTAAATATGCCAAAACTAATACCATAATTCCAAACATATACTATATCTAAAAAACTAGTAACCCTTAGTAATCTTGCTGGTTGCTGAATTAAATATGAGATAAACCACCATTTTATTACTTGATCTATCAGTATTAACTTGATGATAATTAAAAAAGCACGATAAATAATGAAAACATGATTACGAATATGCGGTGGTAATCGCATTAATAAACGCCGAAACACTTGAATTATACCTCTATGAAGAGTGAAGGATTGATCGAGTAATAGCGTCTCGGTCAGTTAGGTTCGTGTGTAGAAATTTTAATAGACTTTAACCCTCTCTTAGATGGACGTATCAGACAGACAGGCTCTTAGCGTGAGGATAAAATAACATCACGATCCATTGCAATAGTTGGTGTAGCTTCAAGTTTAGTACTTAAAACTCTAATTTTATTTTTAAAGTTTTGGAATTGCACTAATTTCTTGCCAGTTAATTCAATTCCAGGGGTGGTCTTAATTGACATAGGATTAACATGTTTGCCAGCGACTTTAACTTCATAATGTAGATGTGCGCCAGTAGTTCTACCTGTACGACCAACATAGGCTATTACCTGCCCTTGTTTAACCTTACTACCAGCACGAAGATTTTTAGCAAAATTACTAGCATGAGCATATGCAGTTGATAAATTAGAACTATGTTTAATCTGAATAAATTTACCATAACCAGATTTCCAACCTATTTCTGTAATAACACCATCACCGGCAGCATAAATTGGCGTACCCTCTGGTGCAGCAAAATCTATCCCTCTATGTAGTTTGGTAAAGCCTAGGGTAGGATGTTTACGATTACCATAATGAGATGAAACACGCACAAGATTTACCGGTGTTTTCAGTAAGCTTCTTTTTACACTTTTACCATCTTCAGAGAAGAAACCATAATTAGCATCACCTAGTACTGAATAACGATATATATTATATTCTTTATCAGCTAGTTTCAAAGATACATACAAAACTTTGCCATGATGTGAAAATTGACCAGATTCAGTCATAAATTTTTCAGTAATGACCGTAATTTTGTCCCCACGTTGGATTTGTCGCTGAAAATCTATCTGGTAGCTATAGGCATTAACTAATTCTATTATATTATTAGCACCAAGGCCAAGATCTTTTAGTGCAGAAATAAAACTGCTATCAATGATCACAGAAGATTTTGCAACAAATTTATTGAGTGGAATAGCAGTGTTTTTAGCTAGAAAATTATCATCTACTCTAATTATTTCTATAGAATTGATTTTATCAAGCGCTATTACTACTCTAGTTAGAGTACGAGTTTCTGCAGTTAGATCATCATCATTCTCCATAATATTTAATGTGTAATCAAAAGATATTTTTTGTCCAATCTTTAAACTAGCTGCTATATTATTCTTAGCTGTGGCTGCTTTAATGATTTGCGCTATTTCTATTGATGTAAGATCTTGCTTGATAAGTATAGATTTTAAGGTATCGCCTTTTTTTACCGTAACGGTAGCATTTTCTGTTAATATTTTATCTTCATAAACTAATTCTTCTGGTTCAATGAAAGAAAAAAAAGTAGTGCGACTTATGTAATTTTTAATGGATAGAGATGCAAATCCAGCTAAAGCTAGAAATAAGAAAATTGATAAATAAGTCAGATTGCGTCTTGGCCTAGCGCGGAATCCAACTGATGAAATAAGAGTGATTTCAGAAAAGTTGCTATACATTAATGAACTTTAAAAAATTTAAATAAACAATCTAACTTACTCAAGTATATAAACTTCAAAATCTATATCCACAGTAGACGTCAACTATGATTGAGACAAAATGAAATTACAAAGTTTGAGAAATATGAGAGATAATAGCTATTATGTATCTATATAATTAAAGAATTTTGTGTATTTGACCATATGTAACGTAAGTTGCCAATTAAAATATTTTTTAAACACCATAGAGACCAGTTCAAGCCGTCATTGCGAGGTAGCTTTGCTCCATTGCAAGATATTTCTCACGAATTTGAAGTGGCTAAAAAACACTCAAAAAGCCCGTCATTGCGAGGAATGTGCGTAAGCACATGACGAAGCAATCCAGAAAAAATCATAACAGTGACACAGCTTTTACTGTGTCACTCTTTCTGGATTGCTTCGTCGTAACCTAAAGGCTACTCCTCAGCTCAGACGATATATAGCGCATTTCAGCACTTTCAAATTCGTGGGGATAATCAAGCTCGCAATGACGTTTTGCATCTTTAATTGGCAACTCGCGTTAAGTTAGAAATTAACCCTAATTTTTATAGAACCTTGATGTCCTACATATTTTTTTGCTAAATGCGCATCATAACCAAAACCATATTCCATCATCCGATATTTTATGGTTAGGCTTGTGCCAAGGTTGACAAAGGTTTTTTCCGGCTTAGAAACTTTTGTTGGCATTGCTGCTAATGCCCCATTTAATCTTGCATCAACTTTTGCTGCCTTACCTTTAAAATCTTGGCTTACAAAACCATGTACTTCTGGCATTAATAGTACATCTTTTACTTGAGCCAAGAATGAAGCTCTAGCACCAATAACCCCTTCAATTTTATCAATTGATTTTTTACTGACCGTCATGTTTCTACGACTAGTACCGGTTTCAGTATAGCCACCATCATTAAATTTGGCGTATCTAAAACCAACCATCGGAGTAAGCGTAGTATTTGCATCAGCTAATGCGTATCTATAGCCTCCTAATATTTCTCCACTATAGTTAGTCGAATTATATTTTCCAAGCGCAGTTTGGCTTAAAGTTGAACTTATTACACGCTTTTCATAGTTACGCACTCTACTTGAACCAAATGAAACAATACCTTGAACAAACCAATTTTCTGGTAATTGCTGCACTCCATATATCGAGAATAATGTGCTCTCAACTTTCGTAGTATCACCTAATTTTTGATTTTTATGATCAAGTTTGGTACTAATAGCCGTTAATGCCATTCCCAAAGCTAAATTATCATTAGCTAAACAATCAAACCCAATAGTACCACCACCAGACTTACCTTTATATCCAGGAGCATTACTTTTTTTCTTTTGTGTCGATTGGCTATAAAATGGACTACCCCAAATACCATAACGCTCTGTAGTGAATTCATCACCAGCAGCAACACCCATACCTTCAGAAACTCTCACTGCTGCATTAGCAGCTCCAGGTAGGTTATGCATTCTGTTACCGATTACGTTTTGTGTGGCTTGTACTGCTCCAGTAGTAGCTTCTGCTACAGCTTCTGCCACGCCTGCTGTAGGCGCCACTACACTCATACTATCTGCTATTTTTTCTTTTAGTGCCGCATCAGGAGCTTTACCTAAATCATTTACTAAATTTCCAGCATCACTTGTTAAGTCAGCTCCAGCGAGAGCCTTTACTAATCCTGGATTAGTTTTACCAAAATCATTCTGCAGCCCTTTTGTTGAATTATTGATAACAGTAAGTCTGTGAGTAACAGAATCCTCTACCCACAGTACATACTTATTACCATCATTAGCATTAACTATAATAGGGACATTATTATCAGGCACTGGTGCTATAGCATTTGATAATACTGCTGTAGCACTAGATGTCCAAGCTAAGGCCTTTGTATCATTGTTAGCTAATGTTGGTGCTGGAAATCCTGCAGTGATTACTCCACCATTAGTAGCTTCGAATAATGAGTAGCTTTGACCGGTGTCAGCTAAATCTGAAGTACCATTTAAATTAATGGTAACTGATGTTGCTTGTGATAAATTCAATTCCGTGGCTCCACCGGTAGCATCGACTTTGATCTGACCAATACCACCACCAACTTTTAGATTGGTATTTACTATTACATTACCAGTGAGGGTTGCTGTACCTTTATTATAAGTTAAGACCTTGTCTGTAAGATTAATGCTAGTATTAACCCCATCAATATTTCCTTGCACGGTAACATTCTCATTTACATCGATATTACCGCCAGTACCTTGATCTACCCCGCCAATAAAATTGGTTGTGCCAATATCATTTAAGATTAAGTTCTGAGTATAAACTTTGGGATTAATAGCAGTGCTACCAGGGCCATCAATAATTAACTCTTGGATTCTATTGACGTTAGAAGTACCAATTGTTTCTATACCATTTTTTGCAATAATTAACTGCTTACCTGCCTGCTTAGACCAAAGTGTCACTATTCCTTGGTTATCTCCACCACCAACTAAATTATTATGTAAAGTAATGGTTCTATCTGCTCCAACATGATCATGACCAAGAACTAACTGTGAGTCAGCATGGACAAAGTTAATCGCTGTACCACCATTAAGTAAAGCCAAATCACCTTCAGTAGCATCCAAAACTAAACCACCGGCACCACCTGCACCAGCTTCACCAATATTGGTTACTGCAATATTAACAGCACTCTTGCTTTGATCCCAGAGTGCTGCACCTCTTTTGATATTTAATACATTAACATTAGTAAGATCAACTGCATTAGCTCCGCCAGCAATAATGGTCATAGTGTCGTCGTTACCAGTACCGCTAATCCTCAATTCTTTTAACTTATTAACACCAGTGCCTAATGTTTGACCAGCTGCACCACCAACAATTACTAACTTACTGCCAGCACCATTTGCGTGTAATTCTACTATTCCTTTACCAGGAGCACCTGGGTTAATAGTATTTAAAGTAATAGTTTTTGAAGCACCACCAGTGCTTTGTAATTTCAATACCGAATCAGCATGAGCAAATACTATGTTAACACCAGCTGGATTAAGAGTAAAATCTACGTTTCCACCACGTACTAAGGTACCAGCTCCACCAGCTTCACCGATAGTGATAGTGGTAGCTTTCACGACGTCAGCGGATAAAGTTGCAGTAATTCCATTCTTTACATTAATTGCATGTAATGGATTAGTAGTACCAATTGCTCCAGTTACTCCACCATTTACAGTAAAGTTCAAGGTTCCGTTTGCTCCACCAACGGTAGAATCAATCGCACCAGTAATTAATCCTCCACCAGCATTCAATGTTCCTCCAGCTTTAGTAAAATCTACGTTACCAGTGATTGTGCCACCTGCTGTTACCACAGCTGCTGCATTATTAACTACAAAAGTTTGAGCCTTGGCGTTTCCAGTTACATCCATAGCTCCTGCTGCATCAAAACTAACTACTTTCAGAGCTTTAGTTGCTCCTATCGTTCCGGTTACTCCGCTACCAACAGCGTTAAGCTTTAGTGTACCAATATTAGCATTAGCAGTCTTATTATCTACGTCACCTTCTATACGAAGTCTATCAACTTTTAATGACCCATCTGCAGTAAAATTGATTTGTGTAGCTTTAATTGATTCATCCGTATCTAACTCATGAGCACTGGCAATTCTGAATTCGTGAATCTTGTGTGTATTACCAACTGCTATTTGAGAAAGTGTTGAATTACCACCGGTAAAAATAAGCGTACCCTGATCTGGAGCAGTTCCATTAATTTCTTCGGTAGTCAGTATACCGTGAATAGTACGACCACCAGTAACAGTTAACTCCGAACCATTACCTAATTCTACTCCACTACCAGTGCCAGGTACATCTGTTAAAGCAATAGCTGCTTGTAGATTAAGTTTAGCATTAGCTCCAAGTTTTAAGCTGCCAATTGCTTTTGCTTGAAGAATTGCCCCAGTAATCACGACATTTTTACCAGCATTAATTTCAATGTCACCTTGCCCCGTATTTATACCACCTCTACTGTTCATCGTACCGTTTAAAGTAACATTAGCATCAATTACTAGCTTAGAACCAGCGCCATTAAATAAAATATCTCCTAATTTATCGTAGGTATTTGCTACAATTCCACCAAAGGCAGTACCATCCAAGGTTAATGTATTACCGGCATTAATATCAACTTTCATTGCCTTGGCAGCAACACCTGAAATAGAACCTATAGTAATGTTATTAGCTATTACAGTATTCCCACCAGGATTAACTGCTACATCTATCCCAGCTATTCTTGCAGGTGATCCTGCATTAACGGTAACTGTAGCACCACCGTTAAAAATCAACCAATCATTAAGTGCAATACCAGGTACAGCGCTAAGATTCACAGGAGCACCACCGGTGTTTCTTCCACCACCCGATGCACTACTTGTTCCTCCGGCTATTACAGCTAGTGCTGAGGCGGTAGCCAGAAATTTTTGTAAAAATTTTGTTTGTTTAATCATGCTATTTCTCCTGTTATTTAAATGGCCTAATAGTTTGAGAGTGTTCAATAAGCTGTGTCAAGTCGTTATCCCAGACACATTAAGTAAGTATCGCAAACGCATACATAAAGGTTCAATCCTAAACACACAAATTCATCCCGAACTTGTTTCGGGATCTCATCAGAACTTCATAAGATCCCGAAACAAGTTCGGGATGAATTTGTGTGTCGGGATAGCCACTGTATCCTGAGCTAAGGGCTCTACCTAAAGCAATCCAGAAAAACTCGTATGGCAAGACTGGATTGCTTCGGCTGAAGCCTCGCAATGTACAGGCTTTATTTTTAATTGACACAGTTCAGCGAACACTCTCCTAAATTTTCAATTAATCACCTTATACAATAAATTCTGAAGTTATTAAATAATATTTTATGTAATTCCAGCATTAATTATTATAAATAACTATTATACTAATTATAATATTTTTGCAGAGACCGGTTTTTGGTAGTTTCATTTCACTAAGTTAACTCCGATTTTATAATTTCAGCAACTCTTTTAGTTTCATTTAATGGCGTATAAGAATAATGTTGTAGAACATTTACTGATTGATCTAATTTTTTAGCAATTCCTAGATCAAACAGCTGTTGTACAAAAAATCTATGTTTGGATAGCTTAAAGCTATCGGGAAGAAATATATATAATGGCTTGGCTGTGGACGCTGCCTCGCTACACATTGAGATTGAATCAGCTGTAGAAATTATATAATTTGCACTAGCTAGCAGAGCTAAATATGGATTTGGCCCTGAATCCAGAGGATCATAAATGATGTGCGGGCTGCTGAAGTGCTGTCTAATAAGCTGCTTTACCACTTGCGGAGTACGTCGGCTAAAAGTAATAAAAAGCTGTGACGTATGATGGATTACTATATTTTTTAATATGGAGACTAATAATTTTGCTTCAGCAATGGTAAATATATAGTTTTTACTATTGCCACCAATTATTACTGCTATACAGTTTAGTATTCCTGGGTAAATTTTGCTTATGTTTTCAATATTAGCTTGATCCTTTATACTTCTGTGGATGTTGTTAAGTGCGCCAATAATTCTAATTACATTTGATGATGCTTGCGTATGCGTAAAGGAATCATGCTGCGGTAAAATTACTGCAGCAAATTCATTAAAGTCACTATCAGGCTTCATTATTTGCACAATTTGCAGTTTTTTTACCGATTTTTGTTTTAGATAAAGCGCAAGAGTTGCAGTTCTTCGACCAGAAGAAATAATTATATTTGGTAAATTGTTTATTTCAATTGATTGCAGACAAGCATGTTTGATGTGAAGTGGATAGAATCGCAGTAAAAAATTTGGCAATTTGGCAAAACAACTATAATCCACATGCATAGTGGTGTATAGTACTCCAAGTTCCTTTGCCAAAGCAAGAGCCTGATTTGAATTTCCCAACCTATAATCCGTCAGAACTAAAATTTTACTATTCATTGGCTTCAATATATATAAGTTATTTGTAAAATCTATTTAGTGTATTAAATTAATACGTTTAATTGATTAACTGCATGTATTAAAAACAATTAATGCGTACATAAGTTTTGTTTATGATATTTTTGCAACGTTATAACCTATGAACTTGTGCTCTGATCAATATTGACCTTTAAGTTAAGAGGTTGATAGTATATAATCCTTATTCGTGAGGTTTTTCTGATTGCATTAGTTTGCAAATTATGAAAAACTAAATTTAATATTATAATTTTTAAGGAGTTGATTGGTTATGATGAAAAAAATTACATTAGCACTTTTGGCTGTATTCTTTTTATCCGGGTGCAGTAGTAGTGCAAAGAAAGGTGGTATGGGTTCCAATGTAGAGAGTTCGCTAATCGCTGATTTTGAAAAACACGCGGGAGATAGGGTTTTCTTTGCATTCGACAGTTCAAGTATATCACCTCACTCTAAAGAGGTATTGCATAAACAAAGCGAGTGGCTAAAAAAACATCCGCATGTTAAAGCTACTATCGAAGGACATGCTGATGAAAGGGGTACTAGGGAGTATAACTTAGCTTTGGGTGAAAGAAGAGCTGAAGCAGCAAGAAAATTCCTGGTACATAATGGTATAGAAGCCGGTAGATTAGATACTGTTTCTTATGGTAAAGAACGTCCAGCTGTAATTGGTAATGACGAAAAAGCTTGGAGTCAAAATCGTCGTAGTGTAACTTCAATTATGCACCACTAGTATACTCGTTAAAATTACTGAATTGGCGTTATCGTGTTTTGAAGATCCGCGCTCCTCACGTACTAAAGTACGCTGCGGTGCTCGACTTCAACACTCCTAGCTCTTCAGTAATTTTAACTTCGTCTACAATAACTTTTGATTGCATGGAAGGGTTATTTTCTAAAGTTAATTCTAAGGCTAACTATCTGCATCTGATAGTTAGCCTTTTTTGTATAGAATCTGGCAGTAGCGGGTAGTTTTTACTATATAGACCTCCTCACAAATTCGCTTCTGAGAGAGGTGGTGTCAGGAGACACGGAACGCAGATCCGCAGCGCACTTTTGGTTTGTTTCGGATTCGAGTACCGGATCTGTGTACAAATCATCCGCAGAAGTAGAGTTTGTGAGGAGGTCTATATGGCAGAAGGTGATTCAGAAGATCAAGCATCGAAAACGGAAGATCCATCCCAAAAGAAGCTTGAAGATGCTTTAGAAAAGGGACAGGTAGTTAACTCCAAGGAAGTTAATAACTTTCTAATGCTATTGTTTTTGACGATAATTATTATTTTTATAATTCCTTATAGCTTTGGACGTTCTGCAATGGCGCTACGATTCTTTATAGAGAATGCTGGTAATGTACCAGTTGATCAAGGAATGATAGGAGTGCTTTTAGAAAAAATACTTGTTAAATTTATCTTAATCTTAAGCCCTCTTTTCCTTGTAGTAGTTATAGTAGCGTTTTTATCATCATATATCCAGCATGGAGAGTTTATCTTTGCTTTAGATCAAATTAAGCCTGATTTATCAAGAATTTCAATATTCAGTGGTTTTAAAAGACTATTTTCTATAAAAAGTGTAGTCGAATTCTTGAAGAGTTTTGTCAAAATTTTATTAATAGGGATTTTTTTATATGCAGTTATTACCAGTGACATTCAAGAATTAAGACAATATCAAAATTTAACTATTGGCGCAATCTTAAATCAATTGCAAATTATGGTTAATAATGTCATGATTTGTGCTACTATAATCATGGTTGTTATTGCTGCAGCAGATTACTTTTATCAACGTTTTGAGCATTTTAATCAATTAAAAATGACTAAACACGAGCTAAAGGAAGAATATAAGGAATTGGAAGGGCATCCAGAAATAAAACGTAAAATCAAAACACTGAGAAGAGAACAATCTCAAAGACGTATTCAGCAAGCTGTACCCAAAGCAACGGTAGTCATAACTAACCCTGAACATTATGCAGTAGCATTGCATTATGATAGTAATACTACCAAGGCACCAGTGCTTGTTGCCAAAGGTCTGGATCTAATCGCTCAGAAAATTAAAGAAATTGCAGACGCTAATCGCATTCCTATTGTCGAAAACCCCCCTCTTGCTAGAAATATTTACAAGCAGGTGAAAATTAATGAAGAGATCCCACTTGAACATTATGAAGCCGTTGCTAAAATCATTAGTTATGTGATGTCACTCAAGGCTAAAAGAAAACAAAATAGATAGCCTATAACATGACACAAGTATCAGCATCGATATTATCGGCAGATTTTGCCAAGTTAGAACAAGAAATTAAGGCAATAGAACAAGCTGGAGCTAACATGATTCATATTGATGTCATGGATGGACATTTTGTTCCTAATTTAACTTTTGGTACCCTGATATTAGAAACAATTCGTAAACTGACAAAATTGCCGCTTGATGTTCATCTAATGATCAGTCAACCTGAGCTCTTTATTGAAAATTATGCTAATTATGGCGCTGATATAATTACAATCCACCCTGAATCGACTATACATCTTGATCGTACTTTAAGTAAAATCAGGCAGTGTGGTCTGAAAGCAGGAATTGCTCTGCTACCTTCCACTCTACCAGATATTATAGATTACGTGATTGATAAAATTGATTTAATATTGGTAATGACTGTAAATCCTGGATTCGCTGGGCAGCAATTTCTAGAAACACAGCTACCTAAGATTCATACTTTATCTAAAAAAATCAAACATTTAAATTCCGATATAAAGATATCAGTTGATGGTGGTATTAACGCTGCAACTGCAGCAAATTGCGTAGAGGCCGGAGCTTCTATTCTAGTTTCTGGTAGTTTTATTTTTGTAGAAAAGCAAGAAGAATACAAAAATAGGATCAATCAGCTGCAAAAACTAAATCTGGGAGATAAAGACTAATGCAAAAAATTATTAAGCTAAAAAATATTAAGATATCAAATAATTTTCCCTTTATATTAATTGCGGGACCGTGCCAGATTGAGACTCTCGATCATGCTATTTTTATGGCTGAAAATTTAATGACCATAACTAGTAAACTCGCTATTCCGTTTATCTATAAATCTTCATTTGACAAGGCAAATCGCACTTCTGTAAACAGCCCTAGGGGAGCTGGATTAGATCATGGTTTAGAAATTTTAGCTAAAGTAAAAGCTAAATTTGACTGTCCAATACTAACTGACGTGCATACAGAATCTCAATGCGCAGCTGCTGCTGAAGTGGCAGATATTTTACAAATTCCTGCTTTCTTATGTCGCCAAACTGATTTGCTTAAGAGTGCTGCTCTAACTAATAAAATTATTAATGTAAAAAAAGGACAATTTTTGGCACCATGGGATATGAAAAATGTTTATGAAAAGCTCAAAATTTTTGGTGCTAATGATGTGTTATTAACAGAACGAGGCACTTGTTTTGGCTATAATAATTTAGTTACAGATTTGAGAAGCCTTGCTATTATGGCTGAAACTGGAGCTCCAGTAATCTTTGATGCTACACATTCAGTGCAACAACCTGGCGGGATTGGTAATGTCAGTGGTGGTGAGAGAAAATATGTGGAACTGCTTGCTAGGGCGGCGGTTTCAGTGGGTATTGCTGGCGTATTTATGGAAGTACACCAAGACCCCGATAATGCACCAAGTGATGGCCCCTGTATGATTAGGCTAGATAGGTTGGAATCCACTCTTAAAATCATCAAACAATATGATGAGCTTACTAAAAGCATATTACCTAGCGTTGTTCTCTAATATAAAAAGCAGAAAGTTAAAAGACGTCTTAACTTTAATTTTTTTTATTTTCAAAAATAGGTGATGAGTATCTTAATATATGAAAATAAAGAACGTGATTTTTGATATTGGCAATGTTTTAGTTAGATGGGCACCTTATGAAGTTATTCAAGCTGTTTTTCCTGAGTATGTACCTAAGGAATTTTATCAGCAAATCCATCCAATATGGATTGATTTAAATTTAGGAAAATTAACTGAGAAAGAAGCTATCAGGATATACCAAGATCAGCTTGGTGTAGCTGAGAATCGCACAACTTATTTCATGAATGAATAAAAGTATCTCAAGTGCCAATTCCAGGTAGTTTAGAAACTACTCAAAAAATTGCGCTCTTTGAAAATCAATCTTTATGCAATTACTGACAACGTCAAAGAAATAATGGAATATCATAAAATCCATTCTAACTTTATGGATTATTTTAAGGATATAATAGTATCAGCTGAAGTTGGGATTTTAAAACCAGATCCAAAAATTTATCAGCATTTGCTAAATAAGCATAACATTGATCCATTTGATTCTGTCTTTGTTGATGATTTAATGGCTAATGTTGAGAGTGCTTTGTCGGTAAAAATGCACGCTTTCCAATTTACTGATGCAAAATCATGTGAAGAACAGCTAATTAAATTGGGAATTAAGTTAAAATAATACAACAATTAGAACCGCACGATTTTTCTGGCTTGCTTTGGCTACACCTCAAAGCTTGACGATTTGGATCGTTTCTTCTCCCTTAACTTGATGCGTATGGTTTATTGAACACTCTCAGATTTTTGTCTAAAAAATCCCTCAACCATTCTTAAGTTAGGTGAGGCCTATTAAATATTTTCTTCTGAGTTCATTTCAATTTTAGCAAGTTCAATTTCTGCCCGTAATATAATCGCCGCTATTATGTCTTGTAACTCAGGAAAGCGAAATTGTTCTTTATTATTTTCAATAGTTTGTTTGAGATATATTATATGCTGTTTTGGTAATTTACCGCTAAGTAAGCTGAACCTTATATCATTTAAACATCTTAAGATTTTGTTGCCTTGTTCTTTAAGTCGAGCTTGATCTTTTTCATATTCACCTACTTCCTGTAAAAATAAGAATGGATTCGTAGGAGTGATATTAGATAACTCAGGGCTCTCATGCTCAACTAATCCATTGCTCCTAGAAAATGCTAATTTTGCAGATTTCACTTTTTTAGAGCGTATAGAAGTTATATTTTTAGGTAAAGCTACTGTGTCTATTACTATCATAATATAATTTGAGTTTTATAGGTATTTCTACTACAATGTTTAAAGAAAGTAGAAGAGTGGCGATTTTTACAAAAAATTTGCAATTTATTTATCTTCTTATTTTATATTTACAGAGCCTAGATTCAAGATATATCTTGTAAAATCTATTTAGATTCTAATGATAAAAAGCAATTAATACAATATATGATTTTATAATATGTTTCAAACACTAACGCATAATCTAACCAAAATTTTTGATAAAATTAAAGGTAGCGGAACGTTATCTGAGAGTAATATTGATAGTGCATTACGGGATATACGTATTGCTTTGTTAGAAGCAGATGTAGCATTACCAGTAGTAAAAGATTTTATTGCAGCAGTAAGAGAAAAAGCCATCGGTCAGCAAGTGATTCGTTCTGTTTCACCAGGACAAATGGTAGTAAAGATAATACATGATGAGATGATTAATATTTTATCATGCTCTGCTAACGATACTAGCCTACAGTTACAGTCAGCACCACCGGTTAATATCTTGATGGTCGGTTTGCAAGGCAGTGGTAAGACCACGGCTAGTGCCAAGCTTGCCCTAAGGCTTAAAAATCAGAATAAAAAGGTGCTACTGACTTCTCTTGATACTTATCGTCCGGCTGCCCAAGAACAGCTAGCAAGATTAGCTTCTTCGATCAACGTTGATAGTCTTCCTATAATTACAGACTCCAATCCGATTGCAATTACCAAAAGATCGATAACTGAGTCAAAATTATCAGGATACGATATAGTGATATACGATACAGCCGGTAGGTTACATATTGATAATGATATGCTAGAGGAAGTTGCGCAGATAAAAAACCTAGTAATGCCCGCAGAAATATTGTTAGTTATAGATGCAATGATTGGGCAAGATGCTATTCATGTGGCGAATAATTTTAATAATAAACTAGCAATTACTGGAGTGATTTTATCTAGGATTGATGGTGATGCGCGTGGTGGGGCTGCGCTTAGCATCAAACATGTTACTAATAAACCAATTAAGTTTTTGAGTAATGGTGAACATTTATCTAACTTAGAAGAATTTAGCCCTGAGCGTCTGGTATCTCGCATATTAGATATGGGAGATATCGTATCATTTGTAGAGAAAGCAGCCAGTGTTATCGACCATCAAGACGCAGAACGGGCAGCAGCAAAATTCCAAAAAGGCAAATTTGACTTAAATGATTATTTATCTCAAATTCGGAGCATCAAAAAGCTAGGAGGATTTAGCAGCATATTATCGATGTTGCCTGGCACTAATCAGATGCTCCCTAAAATAGCTTCAGATAAATTAGATAATAAATTACTTGTGCACCAGGAAGCCATTATTCTATCGATGACTAAGGTTGAGCGGAAAAATCCTGATATACTTAATGCCATGCGTAGAAAACGGATTGCTGGCGGCTCCGGGACATCTGTGCAAAAAGTGAATATGTTGCTAAAACAGTTTAAACAAATCAGTGAATTAATGAAAAAAGCAGGAAGAATGGATGCAAAACAGTTAATGCGTAGTGGTATAGGGAAACTTTTTTCTTGATGCCAATAAAAACAACTGCTATTATGGCCGCTGAGAAATTGAGATAATTAGAGTAAGAACATGTCAAAAGCAAAAGCAAAAACCGCTTCTAAAAATAATCCAGTCACTAGAGAGCAAGCAAAAGAGTATTTTCATAACGGTCAAAAGATAAAACCGGTGAAATTGATTTCTGATAAATATTCTTTTCTCGCAGCCGAATATGATGGTTCAGGGGATCTGGTTACAGGCACTGATGGAGTTGCTTTACCTTGGTCAAGAGCTAAAAATTCAATCTAACTAATTGTAATGGTGGTCAAATAATTTATGGAAATTTCTTCAACACTACTAAAAATTTTGCTCTGTCCAGTAACTAATAAATCGTTAACTTATGATAAACAAAATCAGGAATTAATAAGTGAGTTTGCAGGACTTGCATATCCAATAGTTGATGGTATACCTATGTTACTTGTAGATAAAGCAAGGAAAATTAGCAGTAATGTTCAGTATATGGCTAAGAACAATGAAAATTTTAATAAACTAGAGCAAAAAGATAAAGATATAGTAGCAAATAAATCCATAGAAGTAGCCTAGGCCCTGTGAACGCTCACCAATAAATTGTGCTAAAACTGTCATTACTCTCGAAAAAGAATTTTCATGAATAATAAAAAACGAATAGGTATTTATCCGGGTACTTTTGATCCTATCACTAATGGCCATGTTGACATTTTAATTCGTAGTAAGAAAATTGTCGACGAGTTAATTATTGCTGTATCAACAGGATATAATAAAAATCCTATTTTTTCAGTAATAGAACGCTGTGAAATGGTATCATCATATTTAAAAGAATACCAGGCAGAGACAGATGTTCTAGTTACTAGTTTTGATGGTTTGTTGGTAGATTTTGCTCGTAAAGTTGAAGCTAATGTTATTATTCGTGGATTACGTGCTGTATCAGATTTTGAATATGAATTTCAAATGGCCTGTATGAATTCGAGGTTAGCGCCTCAGATTGAAACTGTTTTTTTACCAGCTTCCGAAAAGAATCAATTTATCTCTTCAAGGCTAGTCAAGGAAATAGCTAGTCTTAATGGTGATGTCTCAGCTTTTGTTATTTCTGAGGTAGAACAAAAAGTCACTAAATATTATCATAAAATATGAATTCTAGGTTCTGCGTAAGCGTTATAATACGTACGTAAAGGTAAGAGGGTAGATCAAAACGTACGATAATAAGGCCATGAGAAAATGTTCAAAGAACCCATAAAATGCATCTTAACGATTGACCTACCATCGATCCGTGCCAATTATCGTATTTTATCCACTATTGCTAATCAAGCTATACTAGGAGCGGTAGTTAAAGCAAATTGTTATGGTCTTGGTGCTACAAAAATCGCAACAGCTTTACAACAGGAAGGGTGTAGAAATTTTTTTGTAGCAACTATTGATGAAGCTATAGAATTACAGGAAAGTCTGGGCAATAATATTGCTGTTGTTTCTAATAAACTTGTGAGTAAAAGCAGTAGTACTAATATTTTTGTATTAAGCGGTGTTTCTAATACAGATGTTAAGGTTTTTGACCAGTATAAATTGATCCCAGTATTAAATAATTTGACTCAACTGCAGATCTGGAACCAGTTAGCTTCTAATAAAAATACCAAGTTGCCGGCCATTTTACATTTTAATACTGGCATGCATAGACTTGGTATCCCCCATGAAGAGATAGAAATTATTCAGCAAAATCCAAATTTATTACATGGTTTAGAATTATTATATATTATGAGTCATTTGTCTGCTAGCACGGATGCCGATCATCTCTATAATCAGCAACAATTGACAAAATTTAAAAATTACAGACAATGTTTTCCAGAGATTAAAGCAAGCTTGGCAAATTCTAGTAGTATCTTTCTAGGGTCAGACTACCATTATGATTTGATTCGTCCAGGAGCAGCGCTATATGGAATAAATCCAACACCACGACAACCAAACCCAATGCAGCATGTCGTTTCATTAACCGCTCCTATCATTCAATTGCAAAGCGTATTGACCGGTAGTGCAATCAGCTATGATATGACTTTTATCACCAAGCGTGATACCATAATTGCAACATTACCAATTGGCTATGCTGATGGCTATCCAAGAGCTCTAAGTAATCGAGGCAAAGTATATATTGCCGGACACCCAGCGCCGGTAGTAGGTACAATTTCTATGGATTTAATAGTAGTTGATGTCACAGATATTCCATCTGAGCACATTTTTTTAGGACAACAAGTTGAAATTATTGGCGATTACTATACTATAGATCAGCTAGCTGAAGATGCCGGGACTATAGCTTATGAGATACTAACTAGACTGGGAAAAAGATATCACAGAATATACAAAACTGATTAAGTTTTTAAAAATGTAAATTTATGTTAATCACAATAGGTCAAATTGGTAAGTGTACTATAGCAATTATAAGGAAAATTGGCGCTTTTTGCTTATTTATTATCAGTGTTATTAGCAGTATCACAAAACCTCCGTTTTATCTACAGCTTATCTATCGTCAATTTTTAGTTATTGGTTTTTATTCATTACCGGTAGTAGCAATGACCTCCTTCTTTTCAGGAGCAGTACTTGCTTTACAAAGCTACACTGGGTTTTCACGTTTTTCTGCAGAAAACTCTATTGCTACGGTAGTAATATTATCTATTACTAGAGAGCTGGGTCCAGTACTTGCTGGCCTAATGGTAGCTGGTAGAGTAGGAGCCTCAATTGCTGCAGAAATTGCAACCATGCGGGTTACCGAACAAATTGATGCTTTATATACTTTATCTACTGATCCAATGAAATATCTGATTTTACCACGAGTAACTGCTGCTGTCATTATGTTGCCATGTTTAGTATTTATTGGAGATATAATAGGAGTCCTGGGAGGGTATTGTGTCAGTGTCTATAAACTTGATTTTAATAGCACTCGTTATATAACTAGTAGTTTCAATTATTTAGAAACAATTGACGTGGTTTCAGGATTGGTGAAAGCTGCTGTGTTTGGTTTTATCATAGCTGTAGTTAGTTGCTATAGTGGCTATTTTTCTGACAAAGGTGCAAGGGGTGTTGGTAATGCCACGACTAAAGCTGTAGTAAATTCTTCGATTTTAATCTTGATTAGCAATTATCTAATTACCGAATTATTCTTTTAATCTTAGGCGACTTGCGCGCTCCCTCGCAATTGTAAGAAAAGAATATGGTATAGTGAAGATAAGAGAGAAAGAACTCCTCTAAGATTAAGAGAGGAGTTCGCGGGCGTAAGAAGCGACCGTTTCGCAATAGGTTGTTATTAACCGTCGTCAAGGTACTTTAGTCTTTTCCCTCGAAACGTTTGAATAGTTGTTAGGGTTATAACGCCCGGTTACAATCGAAAACAAACTCAAAAATCTCGAGGTACTTTATGACATTGTACAATAATTTTGTTGGAATTGATATTAGTAAAAAAGATTTTGTTGTTGCGATATATGGCATGACCAAAACTATGACATACGAAAATCATATTATTGGTTGGCAAAATTTTGTTGAAGAAAATAAAACAATTCTTAGCACAGCGTTTGTAGTGATAGAAACTACTGACGGCTATGAAATAGGGGTGTTGAGTATTTAGTAGAAAATAAGATTGTAGTACATAGAGCAGATACAAGAAAGGTTAAAAATTTTATTAGATCATTTGGTAAACATGGCAAAACAGATATAATCGGTTATGAGAGGAATTCACAACTTAAACTTTATAAACTCCAAGAACAGGCTCAAAGTCAGTTAAAAGAACTAGTAGAGAGAAGAGCTGATCTCATGCAGATATTGGTACAGGAAAAATAGGTTGAAAGCGCCTAGTAACAAGAGATTTAAAGAAGGCATTAGCAGAATAATTGATGTTATAGAAAATGAAATAGCTATTCTAGATGTTGAGATTAACAAAACCATAGAGAATGTTACAGCCAAAAAGAAAGCTATGATGAAAACAGTGAGAATAGGAGAAAAGAAGGCCAATGGTTTACTTGCTCTACTTCCAGAACTTGGGTTATTGGATCGCAAACAAATAGCGAGTCTTGCTGCTGTAGCGCCACATCCAAAGCAAAGTGGCCAGAAGACGTGGTATTCAAGAACAGTTGGAGGAAGAAAGATCTATCAGACCTATATTATTTTTAGCCGTACTCACGCTAGTAAATCTAAGTCTAGTTTAGGAAATTTTTATAATATTCTGATTCACAAAGGTAAAAAGCTTATGCTTGCTTTAGTGGCTCTGATGCGTAAAATTATTGTAATTGCTAAAAATGTAAGATTCACAGACATTGTTTCAATTTTTTGTCCTTAGTTTTTCTTGTTAATCTGATACTTTTTCTTAGGAGAAGAATGAGGCTTGCGACTAAGCTCTTTTAATCCCATACCTTCTTCTGCATAACGTTTTAACCATTTGCGTAAAGTAGGTCGAGAATGCCACATCTGCTACATACAATCCCTGCGTCTTTTACTTCTTGATATAATTTAATCCAATCTAAACGCGTTTTTTGTAATTTATCCATTCATGGATTTTAGCACATCTAAAAATTGAAACAATGTCTGTGAATCATACAATCAGTAGGTTGCAAGATAATATTTTTACCTCCTGACTCTCCTGACTCTCCTGACCTAAATCCAAAAGAGAATTTTTGGCAAATTATACTCATGATTGTTGTTCGGCTGTACTATTTTCTGTAGTGTTTGTGACGGCTTCTTCACTGTTTGATGAGGCTGCTTTATTTTTATTAGGATCGAATGGTTCTTGAGTAGGTATAAAAGTACCTGGTAATAACCTCTGAGTAAAAAACTTGTCTTTAAAATAAAAGATCTTTTTAGATTTAATTGGCGGCATTGATTCAATTAGTACTATTTGCTCATCTCTAGGTAGCTGAATTACTTCTTGCGGTAAAAGTAAGGCTCTTTGTACTTGTGATACACTTTTAGACATACCAGATAAATTAAGCCCAAAAACAGGGTTACTGCGTGAAACTTGCTCTACGGTTTTATTACCACAAAGTTGCGATATCAGGTTAGCAGTTTCGTAATTATTAGCAGCAAAAGTAATACGATAAGTAGAGTTTGATAAAAAGGAATTCATCCCAGCTTCTTCATATGTACCTTTTAGCTGTTGCGTATCTTGAACAATCAAAAATAAACGTACTCTATATCCTCTAAAGTAAGCAATACCTGCTTTGAATTGCTCCATCTTGCCTAGAGTTGGGAACTCATCCAATAAAAACATCACTCCATATGGTTCTTCTTTTAGATCAGGCATTTTTCGGCTTAAAAATTCTGTGGCCTGTTGATAAAATATCTGCATCAGCTTTTGCAAACGTTGAATGTTATCTGGAGTAAGTCCTACATAAACGGTGGTTTTTTTCTTTTTAAATTCCAATACATTAAAATCTGAAGAAGCTGTTGCAGCATCAATTAAAGGATTAGCCCATAATTCTAAAGAAGAATTCATGGTAGAGATAACCCCAGATCGTTCTTTATCAGCTTTTTGCAGGAAAGCTGCGATGTTCATATATCCTGCTGGATGAATATCTTTGCCAAAAGTATCCATAGCAACGGCAAGATTATATACCACATCATCACTACGCATTGTACGCACTACTTCACCAAACGATTTAGTCTTGCTAGGGTCAGCAATTAAAGATAATACTACCCCAAGAAATAAACTTCTGGCTTCATTTTCCCAAAAATCCTGTTTTGGTGATACAAGATTAGCTATCTTTTGGACATCATCAACCATTTGTCCTGATTTTTTGCTTACCCAATCTATCGGATTATAGCAATGTGTTACTCCATCAGGATTTGAAGGTTCCCAAACAAAAATTTCCTGTCCTTGCTTTGCTCGCCAACCACTAGTTAGCTGATGATTTTCTAATTTTATATCATGTACAACCACAGAATGATTCCAAAATAGTAAATTAGGAATTACAAAACCAACACCTTTACCAGCCCCTGTAGGTGCAAATAATAAAATATGCTGAAATCCATCTGCTACAAAATAACCAATATTGTCTACGCCAAGTAACACTCCTTGTTTGGCACGAAGCCCTGCTCTTTCTACATCATTAGGTGTAGCCCAATCAGCATCACCATATACTTTCTCTTTTGGAGCAAAAAACTGTAAATCTTTGATTTTAGTAAAATTTTTACAATAAAGTACGCACACCAATATTGTAGGAGAAATAAGAGATAGTACTAATTTGACCTTTAAATAATTATTATAATCAAAACTGAGTTGTGGCCATACACTAATAAGCCATTTTAGATAAGTAAAAGCAATAGTAATAGGTTGTAAGCTTAACCCTATTTGCATTGAACGATCAACCGACACTAATACCAATGCTCCACTTATCCAAATAACACAAAATATTACCGTTGGATGAAGTACTGCATGCCCAAAAATATTACGAGCGGTTCTAAGAATTTTCTGGAAATCCATTTTCGTTTCCTAAGCCTTTAAAATATATTTCTGAAATGTATCTCCTACCACCATCGCCACGTTGTAACTGAACAACAATATCAATTACTGCTAATATATATTTTTTTATTTCGTCTGGTGGCATACCAAGACCAGCTTGCATTACCATTAATTTTAGCTGTTCTAGCGCCATAGCCGGCGTGTCTGCGTGTAAGGTTGATATAGATCCTGGATGACCTGTATTAATGGCACGTAAGAAACTGAAAGCCTCGGCTCCTCTTAGTTCGCCTACAATAATACGATCCGGTCTAAGCCTTAAACATGCTTCTATCAACTCTTGGGTAGTAACTTTAGCTCGTCCCTGACCGCCCTTTGAAGCAAGTAAATGCACTTTATTTTGGTGTTTAGGTAACAATATTTCACGAGCATCTTCGGTAGTAATTAACCTCTCGTGAGTAGGAATTTCAGCTAACGCTGCGTTAGTGAAGGTTGTTTTCCCGGTCGATGTTCCACCACTAATAATAATATTCTTTTTGTTTAGTACGGCGGCTTTAAGAAACTCTTTAATTTTCTTTTCTTTAAGGTATTGTGCTAAAATTGCATGGCTTTCATCTACCTTAGCTTCTGCAGTTGTAGAAGCAAAAGCTCCCATCTTTTCATAATCATCTAAAGATAAATGCATGGTACTGCCTTTTCTAATTGCATATGCTACACAACCAATTTCGCATGCTGGAGGAAATACAACTTGAATACGATAACCGTTTGGTAGTGATGCAGAAAGTAAAGGTCTTTCTTCAGAAATAGTCTGATCAGTACTTTGTGCTACAAGCCTGCCTAAACCGAGTAAATGATCAAAATCTAACTCTGGTATTTTTTCTAACCTTTGATCCCCTCTTTTTTCAACCCAAGCCTCACCTGGTCTGTTGACCATAACCTCATTAACTCCATCTTCAGCAAAAATATTTTTAAACGGAAATAAGTAAGTTTCTAATGCTGCAAAATTCATTTTATTAACCTCGATTTTTTTAGTGCTGCCTTAGGAAATTTATAGTCTCTGTTAACATAAATTTTCACCAAAGTACCTTGATCTATGGTAGTTGTTGGTTTGAATTTTTGCTGGGTAACCATAGTTTTAAAAGTGTCGGTTACATCAGTAAATGCTTGCTTTGAGGCATCTTGTGCCTGAGTTGTAGTAGCACTACTAGCAGTAGTGGTAAGCAGGCTTGCTACTGCAGCGTTAGCACTACTTGTTATCGACGCCAATTTTTGTTCTGGTGTAGCACCAGTAGTACTCTGTATGCTTGTGCAAGCTTGAGTCATGGAAGTGTATGCAGAAGATGTTTTGTCACTAATCGCTGCTTGAGTTTGTGCACAAATTTGAATAACTTTACTAGCAGCATCAAGATTACTACCAGAAACTGTAGATAATATATTTTGGATAGCAGTAGCCGCAGCAGTATTAGTTGCATTTGCCTGAGAGCTAATCGGTGGCGCTACTATTTTATCTAAAGCGTTAGCTATAGCAATATTAAATGCCGACATCAAAATTGCATTTGAGAATTGTTCTTTATATTTATTATCAACTCTACCTTGTATTCCTTGTCTCCCTAAACCGTCTACGATAGGAGTAAGCTGCAGGTTTATAGTATAACCACTAGCTAAATCAATTCTATTCCACTGTATTAATATTCTACCATAGCTACCATCCATTATGCCAATTTCATAAATTCCAAACACTCTTGTTCCTTTAGGAATTAATATAACTTTAGCCCCTTCAGCAAATACATCTCTACTAATCACAGCTCTTACTTCCCCACCGATATCACTGCTGATAGCAGTTTCTAATACTGCGTCAATTATCTTCCCACGTCCAAGAACAAATTCCATGGCTCCGCGTTCAGTAAAATCCACTTCCTGCTGAAGTTGCTCTGAAGTTTTTTTTGACCCAGCTCCCGCTACTAAAATTATTGTTGATTTTCTTTTTGCTTCCTTACGCTTTTGAGCATCGGCGTTATCCACTAATTTTGGTGGTAGCATAGATTCTAAAATAGGAGTCTCAACTTTTGCCGGTACTACCTCTGGCATCGGCATTGGTGACGGTGGCTCTTCAAGTTTTGGTGGTGGCGGTGGCGGAGGTGGTGGCGGCGCTTCTTTTGGAGTAATTAACTTTGGCAAATCTGGCAATTGTGGAATTTTTGGCGCATCAGATGCTTTGCTTTCCACCGGCTTACTAACTTGAGTAGGCGCAGTTATTGGCTGTTCAGTAGTAGTAGAAGTTTTATTAATAAATAAATTAAAAATTAAATATCCAAAAATACCGCAGATGCCTACTAAAATTAAAAGACTTTGTTTTGGGTTAGCCGCAACTTTTGAAAGCTCTTGTTGAACTTCAGGTTTTGCTCCAGCTCGTTCTGTTTTTACCTCAGAGGTAGTTTGTTCTGCCATATTTCTAAAATTTATCCAGATTTTCGTTTTGGATAATAGAACCTAATTGCGTAAACCAGGTCTTTTTCTTCGCCATCTTCCAATTCTTTTGCAACAATATCAAATTGATAGGTTCTTTTATTAGTAATGATGGTCATATTAGTTCTAATATTTTTTTCCAATGGTTTTATAAATAACCGATTAGCTAGCGGTGTTATTTTCCATACATAAGAATCACCAAGAGTAATTGTTTGAATTTCTTCATTTTTGGCAAATTCTATGTGTGATTGAAACCCAAAATGTAATACTAATAAATATACCTCATTTGGGTTATATATATATGTTTTTATTCTATTATCAGTAGTAATTGGCAAATCATCTTCAATCATTGCATGACTACTGCTTAATAAGCTTAAAAATATTATTAAAAGCCTAACTATTGTCATCATCTACTCTATAACCTTGTACTTGAAAACCTATGGGATTGATATCACGTTCTGTTTCTGTTAAATCCATTGCTACATAATTAAAGTCTATTATTGCCAATTTATTAAACACTCTTTTATTTTCCGAAGTCTCACTGATAGAAAATCTCAACATATATTTTTTCGCGTCTAACTTGGACCATGACTTGACTGTCAGGTAAGTAGTGTTTTTTTGCCCATATATTACACCAGGATTTACATCTTGATTTTTTAAATAACCAAGATAAGTAAAAAAGGTGCTACTAGAAGAAAACAATCTTACGATCTGCTTAGCCTGAGTATCAAAATCAACTGGGTTATAAGTTTCTCTAGCAATAACATATTTTTTAATGAAGTATCTGGCTAATGAATCGTTACCTTCAAGCATTTGTGATGATGTTGGGTTAACAATCTTTGCCATACCAGTAGTTTCATCAATCTGAATTACAAAAGGATCAAACCTTTTAGAATTAATAACCACAGCAACAGATATAATTGAAATTATAGATAATATGACAAAAATTAACAACAACATAAACAAGATATTACGTTGTACTATTATACTGTCATACCTTTCTTCATACCAATTTCTAACTGACCGTACGACATTACTTTGCTGACTATCTTGTGTCGCAGCTGCGGTAGATTTGAATTTGTGCAGTAAGCCAGTTAAATTTAGCATAGATTTCAGTTTAATTATGTCGAACCTAATTATGCCTTTACTTCCTTGATTTAAAAATAAAAATTGTGAAAATACTATGAGATAACTATAAAAATCTTGTCAACTCGTTGTTTTTATATTGTATTTTCAGCGCATTAGAATTTGGTTAGCGGTTGTTCATACAATTACCTCTCTTAACAAACTTCAGCATAAGCTCAGCTTCGAAGAAGATAATAGACCTTTTATAAACTATACCTGCTTTACAATTTTGTTGTCAAAATTTGAGTCAAGTCGCAGCATACGATTCTCGTCTGCATCTTGGCTGTGCGTAACAAAGTACCGCAAGTTGTTGATTAAAATATTTTATTAAACACTAGACCTCTTGCATAACCTAGAGATGGTTGAGGAATTTTTAGGAAAAACGAAGTGGAGTATCGCAGCGTACCCTTGTTTGTTACAGAACGGAGACGAGTTTTGACAACAAAATCACCAATCATCTCTAGGTTATGCAAGAGGTCTACTACAGAAGCTGGTTCCAGTCGTCATTGCTTGAGCTAAGCCCCACACCCCCACGTCATTGCGAGGCTTCAGCCGAAGCAATCTAGTAAATCCAGTACAAAGAACACTGGATTGCCACGGAGCTAAAGCTCCTCGCAATCTGATATATCCCCACGAATTTGAAGTGGCTAAAAAACACTCCAAAAGCCCGTCATTGCGAGGAATGTGCGTAAACACATGACGAAGCAATCCAGAAAAAATCATAACAGTGACACAGCTTTTACTGTGTCACTCTTTCTGGATTGCTTCGTCGTAACCTAAAGGCTACTCCTCAGCTCAGACGATATATAGCGCATTTCAGCACTTTCAAATTCGTGGGGATAATCAGCTCGCAATGACTGGATAGCTAAAGCCCTCAGCTCAGACGTAGAAACCGGAGTTTCTGACAATTTTAATTGGCGCTGGCATAAAGTAATTTACCTAACTCTGAAATCGATGCACCATAATTCAATCAAGAGCGACGCTATATCTCTAAGTTATGCAAGAGGGCTATTGTGAAATAACGCAAATTTTAATTTATACACAAATAATAATAATTGTATTTTAATATATAATTATTATTATAATACTTGATTTTTGTAATATATATTGTTATTTTAATATAAATATTAATATAAAGATATAAAACAATGAAAAATCATCGACAATATATGAAACTGCTTATTGAAAATGGTCGTAAATCTGAAGCAACTCTTTATGAGGCAGTTATAGCAGGAGATATAAAGAGTTTAACAAATGCACTTAACGCAACTGACCTGCAAATATCTTATGAGACTATGAAGGGGTTTCTAGAAATTGCTCGGTACTCACCTGAGATAATATTTAAAGTATTTGCTTCAAACAAGTTTGAAGAGATAAATCTTCTTGGATTTGAGTATGACTTTATTTGCAATCTTACTACTAATTTTGTTAATAAATTTTTTACTTTAGATAAAATTACTAAGTGTAAGGAATGGCACTTAGCAGATGTTATAAAGAAAACAAATAATACTGACATTATAAAAAAAGTATTGTATTCCATTAATATCAACGATTATGACTATAATATTTACAAAATTGTGAATATATTATTACCCAACTATCTTAATCTTGCCCTAGAATATTTGGCTTTAGAGAAAACACCAATGCTAGACTCCATTAATATGGAAACTATATGGTATAGTGATCCCGAATTCATTTATAAAGTTATCGATATAATGGCTGCAAAAGGCAATTATACAATATTAGGAGAGTATTTTCGAAGCGTTACTCATTATGTTGGCCCTGTAGAGCAATCTAATGATCTTCTTTTAAAAAAGCTCATAGCAGTAAAAGATCTAGATGGATTACCTTTAATAAATATTAATAAATACCAAGAAGAGTTAGAGAATAGATATTCTGCTGATCCAGAAATGATGCAGTATTTACGTGAGTATGGTTTTAGTCATGAGCAAGTAATAACTGAAGAAATGGTAGCAAACAGAATATCAAATCCTCAATCAGCACATGAAAGAAGTGTTGAAGAAAACACAAAAAAGCAATTAGCTAAACTTGAACGGCAATTTCCTGATCTCAATATTGAACAAACTATAAGTGAAATCGGTGCATGTATTAACACGTTACAAACTGATACTAATGCGCGTGAACAAAGTATTACTTTTGCTGGTGATAGCGTTGCGGTCGGTATAAGAACTGCTAATGCTAGTAAGACAATAACTACAACATTGCCAATTGACGATGCTTTAGCATTAGCAACTCGAGCATTTGATGTTTTAGTGGCCGCTGTGCATTCAGGAACTCCGGATGCTACAAAAATATTGGCCTTAGTATGGCAACAACTATATAAACAAGAAGTAGTATCTAACAAGCCTTACTATTATACCAGTGATCTGGTTAAAGCATTGGTTCAAATAGCTTGTGAGTATATTAAAGAAGGGCAAGAGATAATATTTAACGCCAGTTGTATTGGCGGTAGTCTGAATATATTACTTGATTTATCCAAAACATACGAATTGTTAATATCATCAACAAATCAACCTCAGATACCTCGGATTAATAAGGTAGATTTTTCGCAATATGTTGTAGAAGAAATTATGCCTAACTTGGATCAGGAGTTGCTTAAAGCAATTCTAGATCGAATAGCTAAGCCAGATAATACTGATGGAGCGGAGTGGCGCTATGAGCAAGCATTAAGAGCAATATTAAACCAATCTCTATATAAATTTAAATCATTGCAATCTAGTGATGCTCCTAGAGCACCTGATGACGAAGATTTTGATATTGTAGTAGAGTTATTACCTACAATACCTCAAATTTATGTGTTATCACCAGTAGAAGAGACTACTATTAGTGGTGTAGAGGCGCTTAAAAACTCAATTTGCAATAGTTTTAAGCAGATATTTAAATTAGAAGCTACTCAAGTAGAAATTACCAAAAATACGATTGCTCACTTCACTACAAAATTAAAGACTCTAATAAGTAAATTCATTAATGACACAAGTGAGCCTAGTCAAATTGCAACAGAAGTATCTAAATACTTGGCGGATCATGAGGTTAATCTTAATGATTTTAATAGGTATGGGCTAGATCTAACGGAACAGGTTGAGGCATTCTTCGCAAATCCACACGCTGCTAATGATTCTTTAGGACTGATTGGTGTAACGATAGCGCCTGATTTTGGATCTTAACGATTAACTTCATCTTCATAAGATATAGCTAAGATGACCGACGCTATAGCACGCTTTAGAGCTGTACTGAATTATCTCTAAAGCGATTTCGTTAGCTTGTCAATAAAATTGCACCAAGTTTAATCTTGCCAAATATCATAAAATCCTGTAATAACTTAGGACTTCAATTTATAATGGTCTATAAATCACATGATAGAATATACTTTTTCGATTATCAAGCCTGATGCTACTAAAAGAAATTTAATAGGGTCAATAAACTCATTGCTAGAACAAGCGGGCTTAAAAATTGTTGCGCAAAAAATGATGATTCTTACCCCTCCTTTAGCGATAGCATTTTATCTTGAACATAAAGATCGACCATTTTTTGAAAGCTTAATTAAATATATGACTTCAGGTCCTGTGGTGTTACAAGTGTTAAAAGGAGAAAATGCAGTGATGCTAAATCGCCAAGTTATGGGTGCAACTAACCCTGAGCAAGCAGAAGCTGGTACAATTAGAAAGGTTTTTGGCGAGAATATTGAAGCAAATAGTATCCATGGTTCTGATAGCGTACAAAGTGCCAAAAGAGAGATTGGTTTTTTCTTTGCCGGTTATGAAATTGTTGAATAAATTCATATGTTTCACGTGAAACAAATAAGGTATGAAATTTGCTGATAAAATGTAAGCTTTGCAAAAAAGATTCAAATGACAAAATATGATATAGTGGTTATTGGTGGTGGACATGCTGGTTGTGAAGCCGCCGCAGCAGCAGCACGCTTAGGAGTGCCGACGCTGTTAATCACTCTAGCACCTGAGAATATTGGAGCAATGTCTTGCAATCCTGCTATTGGGGGTGTTGCTAAGGGCACTCTGGTTAAAGAAGTTGATGCGTTAGACGGTTTGATGGCGTGCGTAACTGATCAAGCCGGAATCCATTATAAAATCCTTAATGAAACCAAAGGGCCTGCAGTATGGGGGCCTCGAGCTCAAGCTGATCGTAAACTTTATCAAGCAGCAATGCTAAACGCCATTCTAAATTATCCTAATTTAACAGTGTTATATAATGCTGTTGAAGATGTTATTGCTGACAATGCCGAAGTACAAGCCGTTATTTTACAAAATGGCGATAAAATAGAATGTAAAAAAGTGATCATCACTACTGGTACCTTTTTATCCGGCCTTATTCATATTGGCAGTAAAACTATTCCAGCAGGGAGAGTTGGCGAGCCACCATCAATCGCATTAGCAAATACTTTAAAAAAAATGGACTTTAGATTGGGGCGTCTGAAAACTGGTACCCCACCACGGATAGATGGCAATAGTATCGATTATAGTAAGCTAGAAGTGCAAGCTGGAGATGCGGCACCTAGGCCATTTTCAGAGATGACTGAAACTGTTAAAGTGCCGCAAATTAATTGCTTTATCACTAGAACGACGCAAGCAACAGCTAAAATTATTCAAAATAATCTGAATAAATCTGCAATGTATTCTGGGCAGATAGAAGGTATTGGGCCAAGATATTGTCCTTCAATAGAAGATAAAATAGTTAAATTTAGCTCTAAAAACAGCCATCAGATTTTTTTAGAACCGGAGGGATTAGACGATAATACTATATATCCCAATGGTATCTCTACTTCGCTTCCCGAAGATGTTCAGCTTGAATTCGTTCATACTATACCAGGTCTAGAACATGCGATTATCCTTAAACCAGGATATGCTATTGAATATGACTATATTGACCCTAGAGAGTTAAAAGCTACGCTAGAAACTAAAAAAATCAAAGGCCTATATTTGGCAGGTCAAATTAATGGTACTACTGGTTATGAAGAGGCAGCTGGACAAGGGATTATTGCCGGTATTAATGCAGCATTATCAATAAAAAATCAGCCAAATTTTATTTTAACCAGAGCTGATGCTTATATTGGTGTGATGATTGATGATCTGATTAATTTAGGTACTACCGAACCTTATCGAATGTTTACTTCACGCTCTGAATATCGCCTTTCTGTACGAGCGGATAATGCTGATTTTAGATTAACTCCTTTAGGAATGAAAATTGGCTTAATTTCACCAGCTAGAATACGAATATTTAATGAAAAATATGCTAAACTTGAGCAAGCGAGAGGACTAACTCAGTCTTTAAAAATCACTACCAGTAAATTAGAAAAATTAGGAGTGACAATTGCGCAAGATGGTGCTTATAGATCAGCCTTTAATTTATTAGGTTTAACAAATGTGGGTTTAGATAAAATCTTGGATATTTTCCCTGAGCTTATTGATGTTGATAAAAAAACTTTATTTTCTTTGCATGTTGAATCTAAATATTCTAACTATCTTTTTAGACAACAAGCAGATATTGTTTTATTTAATCAAGAAGAATTAGTGTTAATACCCGATAATATTGATTATACTATAATTCCTGCTTTGTCTTTAGAAATTAAAGAAAAATTAATGCAAATAAAACCGGCATCTATTGGAGCGGCTAGAAGGATAGCTGGAATGACTCCGGCGGCGCTTACTGCATTAGTAATCTACATTAAATCAAAGGATACTCGGTAAAAATCTACGGATTACGGTGTTATCACCAGAGATCTCCGGTGCTCACGTACAAGTGTACGCTGCGCTCTTCGACTCTGTGATTCCTAGCACTCCTTGATTTTGACCAAGTATCCTTTACTCAAGCATAAATTTACAACATACAAGTTATGAAAAACATTGATGATTTGTTACTTGGGATTAGCAATGTTTCACGTGAAACATTGACAGCACTTGAGGATTATATACAACTAGTGTCTGAGTGGAATAAAAGCATTAATTTGTTATCTAGAAATACCACTGATGAATTATTAAAGCGACATATAGTCGATTGTTTGCAAATAATGAATTTTATCAAAGATCGTAATATTCATGTAGTTGATGTTGGTAGTGGTGCTGGGTTGCCAGGAGTAATATTATCGATTGCCGGTATAAATATGGTTACTTTAGTTGAAGCTAATAGTAAGAAAGCTGCTTTTTTATTGCAAGCAGCACAAATTTCCAGTAATAAAATAGAAATAATTAATGCAAGAATTGAAGATATAAATATAGAATGTGATGTTGTTACTGGTAGAGCATTGGCAGATCTTAATATGATTTTTAGCTATGTCGAACATCTTGCAGTGAAAGATAAGTATTTACTGCTTAAAGGCTCAAAATATCAGGAAGAATTAATTAAAGCGCAAAAAAATTGGCAATTTGATCATATTATACATGATAGCATCTTGTCAAATACCAGCAAAATTCTAGAGATCAATAATTTAGTAAAAATTTAATGAGCACAAGCCAAACAATAGCGATAGTTAATCAGAAAGGTGGCGTTGGCAAAACCACAACAACAATAAATCTATCGACAGTGTTAGCAACAACTAATGCTAATATTCTAGTTATTGATCTGGATCCTCAGGGAAATACCAGCACCGGATTTGGTGTTTCACAACAAGATAGAAAAAATAATATTTACCAAGCTTTAATTGGAGAAATTTCAATTAATCAATGCATTATCGCAACTCAAGTTCCCAATTTAAATATTATTACGGCTAATACCAATTTATCAGCAATCGAATTAGAATTAGTTTTATTAAAAGATCGTGAATATGTTTTGTCTAAAATATTAAGATCTTTAGATCGTACTTATGATTATATTATTATCGATTGCCCACCATCTTTGAGTTTATTGACAATTAATGCTTTGGTTGCTGCTGATAAGGTATTGATTCCAATGCAATGTGAATTTTATTCATTGGAAGGATTAAGCCATCTATTAAAAACGATTGAGCTTATAGAAAAAAATCTTAATCCAAAAATAAAAATCATCGGTATTTTATTTACGATGTATGACAAAAGAAATCGTCTTACTGAACAGGTGGAGGAGGATGTACGGAGATGTTTAGGCGATCTGGTGTTTAATACCACCATACCAAGAAATGTTAGGCTATCCGAAGCTCCGTCATATGGACAACCGGCAATATTATATGATCATAAATGTTCCGGATCGATCGCTTACATCGAATTAACCAAAGAAATATTAGATAAAAAGATTCTTTATGGAGAATAAATAATGAAACACCGGGGCTTGGGCAAAGGATTATCAGCGCTGTTAAAAGAAGAGGTGGTATCAGCAAATAATGAGTTGGTAAAGCTTGTTGATATAGATAAAATTGAAGCTGGTGTTTATCAGCCGCGTAAGCATTTTGAATATGAAAAAATAAAAGAGCTAGCAGATTCTATTGCCAGCTCAGGATTATTACATCCAATTATTGTTAGTGCTGTTGATGATGGAAAATATCAAATCATTGCTGGAGAGCGACGCTGGAGAGCCTGTAAAATTGCTGGCTTTACTGATATACCAGTAATTATCAAAGATCTAACTAGCCAAGAGATTTTAAGAATTTCTTTAATTGAAAATATCCAACGAGAAGAATTATCTGCTATTGAAGAGGCAGAGGGATTCGCCAGATTAATTAAGGAATTTAATTATACCCAAGAGCAATTGGCAGAAATACTTAGTAAAAGTCGTAGTCATATCACTAATTTATTAAGGCTCAATCAATTACCTCAAGGTGTTAAAGATCAAGTGATGAACGGCCAATTAACGATGGGACATGCAAGATGTTTAGTCGGCAATGAGCATGCAGAAGCGATAGCAAATTATATTATTCAACATGATTTAAATGTCAGACAAGCTGAAAATATTGCCAAGAGCTGGAATAAACAAGATGATCTAGTTATAGCAAAACAGCAAAAACATCGCCAAAGAACGTTGCCAACTAATAATGATCGCAATGATCTAGAATTATTAACGCAATCATTAATGCAGAAATTCGGGGTCAAAATTACTATAGAAGAAGGCCGTAATGGTGGTAAGCTAATATTTCATTATGAAACTTTAGATATGCTTGATGAAATTTTATCGAGGTTAGGTTAATGCAGATTTTTTTAGACAGTGCCAATATTAAAGAAATAGAAGAAATTTATAATTTGGGTATTATCGATGGAATAACTACTAATCCTTCGCTAATGTCGAAAACGAATAATGAATTTATCGCAACAATATCTGCTATTTGTAAGATAGTAAATGGCGATGTAAGTGTCGAAGTCGTTGCCAATGATTTTGAGATGATGATCCAGCAAGGTAAAAAAATTCTAGAGATTGCAGATAATATTGTGATAAAACTCCCTGTGACCTGGGATGGGATTAAGGCGTGCAAATATTTTGCTAAACAAGATATAAAAGTAAATATGACTTTATGTTTCTCAGTAAATCAAGCATTATTGGCAGCAAAAGCTGGGGCATATTATATATCGCCTTTTGTTGGTAGATTAGATGATATTGGCGATAACGGCATGAAGCTAATAAATGATATTAGGCAAATGTATGATCAACAAAAACAAGATACCAAGATCCTTGCAGCTTCGATTAGAAATCCCCAACATGTTGCTGCAGCGGCAATGATTGGAGCTGACGTGGTTACTTTGTCTGGTAAAATTTTATGGCAACTACTTGATCATCCATTAACTGATAAGGGGTTAGATATCTTTAACAAAGACTGGGTTCATTCTGGATTAACTATTTAAGCACTGTGATCAAAAGAATTATAAAACATCTAATATTTATTGCTGTTATATCAATAAATATTACGGCAATAGCTAAGCCTAAGATAATTACCAGTATAGTACCCCTAGCAAGTATAGTAGCAATGTTAATGGATAATCAGGCAGAAATTAGTGCTATTGCTGTAACACAAAATTGTCCTCATCATTATCATATTAGACCCAGCGATCTACAAAAAATCAAGCATGCTGATATTGTAATTTATATAGATGATAAATTTGATGGTTTTATCGTAAAGATAATCAATAACCATAATAAAAATATTATTAAGCTTAGTAATTTACAATCAATAAAATTTCTGACAGAAGATAATCAACATAATTGGCATTTTTGGTTGAATTTATCAAATGTACAAGCGCTTTTAGAAGAATTGGCGATAATTTTGGCGCAATCTTTTCCAGAGCTGGAAAAAAATATTCTTACTAATTTAGATGCAGCAAAATTGCAACTCAATGAATTAGCTCAAGTAAAAACAACTGCTTTAATTAACTTAACTGATGTTATTTTATTAAATGATAGTGCAGAGCATTTCTTCTTCGGTAAACATAAAATATATAAATTATATCAGCATGAGTATAAGAGCCTGAAATATATGAATAATCTTGAGCAATTATTAGCAAATTCTGTTAATAAGTGCATAGTAATCAGTAATGAGCAGAATCATAAATTATATGATAAATTAACTGCTGCAGTAATACAAATAGATAGTGAGAATTGGCAATTAGCTACAGTTAATGCCAGAACATTTTATGATCAATATTTTAGGTTGATTCAAGCTATAATGAAATGTACTGATAAACATTAGGTCACGGTTGCACAATAGGGCTTTGTATAAAACAGATTTGGGGTACCTGATTTTTGGGTGAGGCGTTGTCACGAATTTTAAGAAAAATCGTCAAGCTTTGAGCGAGCTCCACCGCACTGTAATCTCATAAGATTAGCAAAAATTATAATAGACATCTCTCACAAACTCAGAGAAGTGAGTAAATTTGCAGGAGAGAGGATGCGCAAAACCGGAGCGTACTCTATAGTTTGTTTCGGATTTGAGCACACCACATCGACGCACAAATTGACCACAGAAGTAGAGTTTGTGAAAGATGTCTAGAGAGTAGATGTAAACAAAACGTTAATTGAATTTTTGCCTATTTTCTTATCTTTCTACGCCAAATTTTATTCTAATAGAGCCACTATTATCATAAAATTTGCCTTGAAATATAAAAAAATATCTTAAAAATCATCTTAACGTTTTGTTTACATCTACCCTCTAATTATATTCTAGACCAGATTCTGCTTTTAGAAATGTAGAAAACTATAGTAAACACCACAAGAAAAAGCATTACTTTCAACCCCATTGATTTACGATGTTCCATTTCAGGTTCTGCTGCCCATTGTAAAAATATGGTCACATCTCTAACCATCTGATCAACAGAAGCGGTTGTTCCATCTGTATAAGTTACTTGACCATCTGTCAGTGGTGAGGGCATTGCTATTTGAGAATTAGCAAAATATGGATTAAAATATAATCCTGGTGTTAATTTAAAATTTGCCGGCGGTTCAACATATCCTGTTAATAAAGAATAAATATAATTTGGCCCATCCGCCCTTGCTTTGATTATTAAAGATAAATCTGGAGGATAAGCACTGTTATTTGCTGCTCTTGCCGCTTGTTCATTTGGGTAAGGACGTACAAACTTATCAGAAGGTGCACCTGGGCGTTCAAACATTTCTCCTTGATCATTAGGCCCATCTTTCACAGTATAATTTTTTGCAATTTCTTTAATTTCGGCATTTGAGAAACCTATATCTTGTAAGTTTCTGTATGATAAATTATATAAACCATGACAAGCACCACATACTTCCTTATATACCTGGAACCCTCTTTGTGCAGCCTGCCTATCAACCTTACCGAAAACACCGTCAAATGGCCAGCTCATCTGTTTCAAAGGAGCTCCTCCCTCAGAGGCGTATGCTACGTAAGGCACTAAAAACACTAATATGATTCGGCACAATAACTTATTTAACATATGTTGACCTAATGTTGACCTAAGATTTATATAGTATTTGGCAATGGTAAAGGTTTCTCATATTTTACAATAAATGGTAATAAAATTAAGAAATGAAAGAAATAATAAGCAGCAGCTATACGGCTTATTGTAAGATAAGGTTCTTCAGGGGGTTTGCCGCCCATATAACCCAATATTAACCCATCAACAATAAATATCCAAAAAGCTATACGATACATCGGACGATAATTAGCACTACGCACCTTCGAACGGTCTAACCATGGTAAGAAAAAGAGTATAATGATGCTAGAAAACATTAATAATACACCACCAAGTTTAGAAGGTACAGCCCGTAAAATAGCATAAAATGGTAAAAAATACCATTCAGGTACTATGTGCGGTGGTGTTACTAAAGGGTTAGCTGGAATATAATTATCAGGATGGCCTAAATAATTAGGTTGATAAAAAATAAAGAATGCAAAAATCAAAAAATATATACCAAATCCAAAAAGATCTTTTACTGTATAATATGGATGAAATGGAATAGTGTCCTTATCAGATTTAACATCAATGCCCTTTGGATTATTAGAGCCATGTCTATGTAGCGCAATTAAGTGTAACATTACCAAAGCCACAATAATAAATGGTAATAAATAATGTAATGCAAAGAATCTATTCAATGTTGGGTTATCGATTGAGAAGCCGCCCCAAAGCCACGTAACTATACTTTCTCCCACTAATGGTATTGCTGAGAATAAATTGGTGATTACCGTTGCACCCCAATAGCTCATTTGCCCCCAAGGCAACACATATCCCATGAATGCTGTCGCCATCATCATTAAAAATATGACAATACCGATATGCCACAATAACTCACGCGGGGCTTTATATGAACCATAATATAATCCACGACAAATATGAAGATACACTGCTGTAAAGAACATTGAAGCTCCGACAGCATGCGCGTAACGAATTAACCAACCATAATTCACGTTACGCATAATATTTTCTACGCTTGCAAACGCATGATCAACATGTGGAGTATAATGCATTGCCAGCACTATTCCGGTGATTATTTGAATAACCAAGGCAATACCAGCTATAGAACCAAGATTCCATAAGTAATTCAAATTTTTAGGAGTACGATACTCGGCAGAATGCTTTAAGAAAGAAAAGATAGGCAGCCTATAATCTATCCATTCAATAATTGAATTGCATTTATCACCTTCGACTTTAGGTGCGCCATCTGTCTTGTTATGCATAATTAGCCAATTTTAATTTTAGTATCAGAAATAAATTCATAGGCAGGAACAGCAAGATTCAATGGCGCCGGACCTTTACGAATTCGTCCAGAAAGATCATAATGTGAACCATGACACGGACAAAACCAGCCTTTATACTCACCTTGATCAGCTAAAGGTATACATCCAAGATGAGTACACACACCGATGGTTACCAGCCATTGGTCTTTGCCTAATTTAACTCGATCCTGATCATTCTCTGGATCACGTAATTCTGATAATTTGACTTCCCTGGCTTCTTCAATTTCTTCTTTGGTACGATATCTAATAAACACTGGTCTGCCACGCCATTTCACCGTAACAGTTTGACCTGGTTGGATATTTGATAAGTCAACTTCAATCGAAGATAAAGATAGGACATCAGCAGCAGGGTTTAAAGAATCAACAAGTGGCCAGGCAACGCAAGCAGCACCTACTGCCGCCATACTACTTGCCGTTAGGGTCATAAAATCCCTGCGCGTTATCTTTTTGTCATTATCTATAATATCTGACATATATTGTTCACGAATTTAATTATAATAATTTGTAATAGTTTAATTATTCCAGAATGAATACTTAAATGGAAGTAAAATCAACATTGGCATCTAAAAAACTAAATAGATGATCTACTTCTAACACTTGCTTGACCACCACACTCCGTCATTGCGAGACGAAGTCGAAGCAATCCAGTTAGAATAGTTCGTTTCACTTTCTGAATTGCTTCGACTTCGTCTCACAATGACGAGTTATATCGTCTCTTTTTCCTTAACTTGACGTGTATGGTTCATTGAACACTCTCAATTGTCTACCTTCAGATCTAGTAAGTTAATTGACCCTATATTTATTCCTTTTTCAGAAAACACAATATCAAACTGTGCATCATTAGGTATAACAATATTACTAGAATTATTCAAATTTGAATCGATACTGACCGCCCTAGTAATTAGCTTTTTAAATATTGGTCTGGAGATAATAAAATTGTCGGGCACCAGTTTATCTACAACTTCATTATAATTGTTCAAATTAACAAAAAACCTTCCCTGCGGTAATGTACCTTTGCTCAAATTCATTGTGCCATGCAAATTTACTTTAGCTTTTTCAAGTCCAATATGTAGGTTGTTAATAGTAAATCCCTTATTATATAAAGTAGTATTATCAGTATTTTTAACAAATTTAAAGAGGGCATCAAAATCAATAACAGCAGAATTCAAGTTTAAAGTTTCATTTTTGCTCTTATATACTGCTTTCATTCTTAACAAAATATCTTCGCTATCAGCCAACAGGCTAGCCGCAACAAATATTCCCAGATCGTTAATATCAAATATATCTTGGTGATTATTGCTTACTGTGAGTGAAGTGTTATTTAGCTCAAAGGATTTTATAATAGTTGCCAACTGCGCTTGATCTGATAATTGATATAAAGGCTGATCAAGCTTTAGTGAAATAATTATATTAGTATCAGCAGCATGAATTTTATACTCTTTGATTTGGTCTTTAACAAGTTGTTGGTAGTGAAAAACTGGTTCCAATAATAATTTCATTTTTTTGAAACTAAAATCTAACAAGCATAGTAATTTGGGAATGTGCAGATCGTGGACACTAGTATGATCTATTAATCTGATCTGTGGTGCGATAATTTCTATCTTCCACATTTTAGGAAATCCAGATATTGCTAATTTATCATAGGTAATTTTAATATTATCTGTGTCCAGCTGCTTAATTATAGAAGTTACTCTATACTTTATTAAATAGGCACCAGCAAACCAAAAAGTTACAAAGGTTAGAATAATAAATAATAATAATTTACGTATCACACTCAGTTCTATTATATAAATTGATGTTCATACTATTATAAGTAAAAAAGGATTACCGAATCTATACGTTAATGTTTCTAGTGGCTGATGGCAGACGTACCCTAATCCCATCCAAATCTTCTGTTACAATAATCTGGCAACCAAGCCGAGAAGTATGGGTAAGACCAAAAGCCAAATCAAGCATATCTTCTTCGGCTTCTGATGGCGCTGCTAATTTATCATAAAATTCTTCGTCAACAATTACATGACAAGTGGCACAAGCTAAAGATCCCTCGCACGCCCCCTCAAGATCTATTTCATGTTGATGAGCAATCTCTAAAATGGATAAACCGATTGGAGCTTCAACTACTCTTTCAGCACCATGTTCAATAATAAAAATTACTTTAGGCATTTTATTCTCAATGATATAACAGAATTTTGTGACTAGTATATAATTAAATGCGATTACTCACAAGATCTCTCTCATCAAATGTTTTCATCTACCCTCTAAGATTGCAAAAAATATTTTATAATTAGTTTTGATCGGGAGATGATGATTTTTAATTATTTCCCTCAAATAATGATTCTCACTACCGGTAATATTGGTATTTGCACCTAGCATTTTTAGATAAGAAGCAAATGCTAATGGTGAATCAAAAGTCATAGAGAAATCTTCACATCTAAATAAATAGTTTTCTGGTTTTAATGATAGACAATAATCTTCTAGTTCTTTTTGCGTTGGATAATCTGAAATTGGTCTTGGTAAGCCAAAATCTTGATACAGATCACTCCATTCTTTGAAAGTGCCACTAAGTAGTGTGGAAAATACTAAAATGCGCGAGCGAAGCCTAAGATTTTGGATAATCAATTCTAGATTAGTTGTCCACTGTAAAGCAAAATTTGATATTATCAGATCCTGGTAATCCAAATTTAAAGTTTCTATATCATTACTATTATAGTGAATATTGCTATAATTCTTAAATTTATCACGTGTTATATCAAGCATTGCCAGAGCAAAATCATTAAGAAAATATCTACTATCAGGGTAGAATTTCAATAAATATTCAGTAACATAGCCAGTGCCTGCGCCAAGATCTGCTATTGTTAATGGTATAAAATCTGGAAAATTTTTTATCAATAAATCGACTAACAACTTGGCACATTTTTTCTGAATTGATGCAACGCTATCATAAGTTTTAGCATTATCGTTAAAATTCTTTTGGATAGATAATTTATTAATAGTAATTTTATCGTTCATAAATATTTTAGAGCTAGTAACAATTTTTCAAAATCAACAGATTGATGTTTTAAAGTTAGAGCAATCCGTAATCTTGACTTATTTGGTGGTACTGTAGGTGGCCGAATTGCTGCAACAATGATTCCATAGTTTAATAATATCTGCTGTGCATTTAATACATCTTTTTCATTACCAATTAATATCGGAATAATATGAGTTGTTGAAACACCAGTATCAAATCCTAGTTGTTTTATTTGTTCGCGCAAGGCATCAGCACTCTGCAACAAATTTTGTCGTTCCTGTTTTAATTTTTTGAGCAAACCCCAACCATAATAAGCAGCTGCAAGTATCATTGGTGATAAAGCCGTAGAATATATAAACCCAGCCGACTTATTGATCAGATAATTTTTTATTTGCATATTAGAAGCGGTATAAGCTCCACATACTCCAATAGCTTTACTAAAGGTTCCCATCACCAAATGTGGTATATTATCTAGATTAAAATCTGTTGACATACCATAACCATCAGCACCAAGAATTCCGGTAGCGTGTGCTTCATCAAGATATAAAAAAGCTTGATACTGTGATGCAAGGTTGATGATCTCCAATAAAGACACCTGATCGCCATCCATACCATACAGGGTTTCACTAATAATAAACTTGGCTCGTGGATCATTAGTGTATTTGCGTAATAGTTCAGCTAAATGGTTCATATCATTATGTTGATAACGTACCAATTCAGCTTTGCTTAGAAATATTGCTTGATAAAGGCTTGAATGATTAAATCGATCACAGAACACTAGAGCCTTATGACCTAAAACCGCTTCATCCAATAAGCTTGATAAAGCACTAATATTAGCCTGAAATCCAGAATTCCAAATCAGAGCAGCTTGAGTTGCTTTATCTGTGGCGATTTGATTTTCGAATTCTTCAAATAACTCGCTATTGCCAGATAAAAGACGTGATCCCGTGCTGCCAACACCATAATGTTCTGCTGCAAGCATTGCTGCTTGCAATAATTCCTTATTTCGACTTAAATTTAAATAATCATTACTGGAGAAATCTATCAAATCTTTTTGAGTTGCATCAGAGAACTCTGGTAATTGCCGATATTTTGCAGTATTTTGCAATTTTAAACAATAAGTCGTATATTTATTATCATAATGCATAACAATTTACATATTAAGAGAATCATATATATATGGCAAATATAGCTCAAGAACAATGGTCTTATGCATCAGCCATAAAATTTTTCTCCTTACCTTTCCCAGAGTTAATGTATCAAGCGCAAACTATACATCGAGAAAATTTTAATCCTAAGATCATCCAGATCAGTACTCTGCTCAGTATAAAAACGGGTAGCTGTCCAGAAAATTGCTCATATTGTCCACAATCAGCTCATTACCAAACTGGGTTAAAAAAAGAACCTTTAATGGATATTACCGAGGTAGTGGCAGCAGCAAAGCGTGCAAAGATTGCTGGCAGTACCAGATTTTGTATGGGAGCCGCTTGGCGTGGGCCTCGTGATCAAGATTTACAAAATGTTTGTGAGATGATTAAAGAAGTTAAAAAATTAAATCTTGAAACTTGTGTAACTCTTGGTTTATTACAGCAGCATCAAGCTGAGATGTTAAAAGATGCAGGGCTGGATTTTTATAATCATAATATCGACACTTCCAGAGAACATTACGATAAAATCATAACAACGCGTACTTTTGATGATAGGTTACAAACTTTAGAACATGTACGCAACTCTGGAATCAAGGTGTGTTGCGGTGGGATATTAGGCATGGGCGAAACTAATGAGGATCGGATAAATATGCTGGTTACTCTTGCAAATTTGGAAGAACCACCAGAATCAGTGCCAATTAATCAGTTGATTAAAATACCGGGAACACCACTTGAACATGCTGATGATATTGATCATTTTGATTTTGTCCGCACCATTGCCTTAGCACGTATAATGATACCTCAAGCTTATATCAGGCTTTCTGCGGGACGCGAACAAATGTCGGAAGAATTACAGTCATTATGTTTCCTGGCTGGAGCAAATTCTATTTTTTATGGTGAAAAATTACTAACGGCACAAAACCCTATCCCAGCACAAGATAATCTCTTATTGCAGAGGTTAGGGTTAGAAAAACAAGTAATAAGCTGATAGCGTCGGTCAGTTAGACGGATGATAATGTTTTGTAGAAAGCACTATATGAGTTGAGGAGTGAGATAGACGAAGGTCAAAATTGAATAAGTGCTAGAAGTACCAAAGTCGAGGAGCGCAGCGTACATTAGTACGTGAGCACTGCAGACCTTTGGATACGACGACGCAATTCTCAATTTTCACCGAGTAGTATATCACTTTTAGTATTCATCTTCAGTATGCTGCTTCTCATAATTTTCATGCCTTTCCTGCGCTTCAATACATAGAGTGGCTATCGGTCTTGCCTGTAAACGCTTCAAACCAATTTCTTCACCAGTTTCTTCACAATATCCATATTCACCAGTTTCTATTCTTTTTAGCGCTTCTTCAATCTTATCTATTAATTTTCGATACCTATCTCTAGTTCTAAGCTCTATAGTAGTATCTGTTTCAATTGAAGCTCGGTCATTTAAATCCGGTTCATTCCAATTTTCTTCCCTTAAATGATGTAAAGTTTCACGCGACTCCTCCAATAGCTCTCCTTTCCATGCCAACAGCTTTTGTTTAAAATATTCAAGCTGTAAAGGATTCATATATTCTTCATCGCTTGAAGGAGTATAACCACTAGGTAAAATTATTTTTTTCATGCAACATTCTCTCGATTTCAATCGCATAATATATTCAAATGAGAAGTTAGCGCAAGAAAATTTTATTAATATTCAGCTGTTACAAGCAATTTTGTTGAACATACATACCAGGAGCAAGCTCAATAAAATCAATGTCTTGATAAGGTATAGATGAAGTTAATTCTCCACTATTATCAATCAACCAATTTTTCCATGGAATCCACCAGGAACCCTTGAATTCGATTGAGTTCTTTAGCCATTCTTCGCTAGCAACAGGCAAATCTTCTTGAATACGATAGTTATATTTAGAAGTAGCTGGCGGGTTGATCACACCAGCTACATGACCAGAAGAGGTAAGAACAAATTTCTTATTGCCATTTAATAATTTACTGCTCTCATATACTGCACGCCAAGGAGCTATATGATCATCATTAGCAGCCAGAAAAAAACTATTACAATCTATTCTGCCAAGGTCAATAGCACTACCCAGCATTTGAATGGCATTCGGTATTTTTAGTAAATTATTAAGATACATATTACGTAAATAGTAACTATGCATTGTTGCCGGTAAATTAGTGTGATCGGCATTCCAATATAATAAATCGAAAGGCATGGGGGTCTTACCCAATAAATAATTATTAACAAAAAACGACCATACCAAATCATTGGCTCTTAGCAAACTAAAGCTATTGGAGAGATATCTTCCATCAAAATAACCTTTCAATTTCATTTCTGCTTCTATTGCTGCAATTGAAGTTTCATTGATGAAAATGTCCACTTCACCTGGATTTGCAAAGTCTAACAAAGTTGTAAAAAAACTAACACTATTAATATAATCTAAGGCATTAGCTTTCATATAAGCAATTGCAGTAGCCAGTAGAGTTCCACCGATACAGTAACCAGTAGCATTAATTTTCTTAAAACCAAGTGAGGTGATATATTGACATGCCGCTAACACTCCTTCTTGTAAATAATCTTCAAAATTCTTATGCGATAATTTTTGATCTGGATTTTTCCAGGAAACCATAAATACCTGAAAATTGTTTTCTACCAAAAAAGAGACCATTGAATTATGCGTCGATAGATCAAGTATATAATATTTATTGATCCAGGGTGGGATAATTAATAGCGGGATCTTATATGTTTGAACTTTCGGTGCGTAACATATAAGTTGCATTAATTCGTTTTGATAGACAATTTTTCCTTTTGTCGCAGCAATATTTTTGCCAAATTGAAAAGCTGATTTATCTGTAGTAGGAATATCTAGTATATCACCAGATTTTTTGATATCTGACAATAAATTATCTAATCCCTGAACAATATTTTGCCAACCGGTCTCTAAAGACTCTCTTAAAACTTCAGGGTTATAAAATATAGAGTTGGATGGAGAAAAAGCATCGATAAATTGACGCGTGGTAAATTCAAGATATCGTTTAGTTTCTATATCTAATTCATATTGATCAATATTTTTTTGTAACCATTCAGATGATAATAAATAAAATTGTTTTACAAAATCAAAAAAAATATTTTCTTGCCATGCAGCATCCTTAAATCTTTTGTCTTTACCTGATGGAATAACGATGGGGTCAGTTTGTTTACCACCAAATCTGGTTATTGAGTGAGAAACCAGCTCATGAAATTTTTCATAATAATCTATGTTAATCTGTATAAATTTTTCAGGATTTTTCCAAAATTGCTCGGAAGCACTAGTGAACATCAGTCGGTTCTTATCCTCATTTACTAATGATGGAGGTATGAATGCCCCTTTACCTTGCAGTAGATATAATACAATTTCTTGGTATTTATCACGTATTTTTTGTAGATTTTGAATAATCTGATCACTGTCAATGGTTTTCATATAGATAATCCCCGCACACTCTGGCAAATACGTAATAGCTCGCAAGAATCACCAACTATACAACTTAAGCCTGATAAATTGTAACAAATAATATAATGTATAGGCAGTAAGGATAATGCAAATAGATGCTATTAAGCCACTGCTACCAATAATCTCAAAAGCTCTACTACCAATTGCCGTTCCAGTATAATATCCCATAGCCCCCGTAGTAAAATATAGCATTATTGCAGTATGCAGCTGGCTATTCTCAAACTTATCAGACAGAATCAGCAAATTGGAAATTAGCAAGCCATACATACATATACTGATAATCCCCAAAAGTAATAAATGTATTATTGCTTCTGTGTAAGAACTTAGTAATGAGGTGAAACTGATCATTAGTATTATTAAGAATAACAAATTTAATAAATATTTACTAAACTTGGATAATAAATATTGAATTGGCACAGCAAATATAAGCATTGTAAGTAATGCATATTTTCTCAATATCCATAAATCTAATATAATTGAATCATGTTCTATATCATAAGCAGAATAGTGCCAGGATATTGAGGCGAGTATATAAAAAACTATAAAACTTGCCATCATTTGTAACTTTGTATTAGTGATTAAATATGAAAATATGATCTCTGGTTCTTCTATAATACAATGGTTTTTTTTATAAAACTGAATAGAAATCAATACCAGGCTCAATGAGATTACATTTAATAAAATTAAGAAGGAAGAATCATGTGTATCAAAAAAAAATATTAATTGCTTGCCACACAAAATTCCGATTGCAAAAGTTAAAAATAACAGGGTAATACCATAACTAAAGCGATGCTTGAAATATTCAGTGACGTAAATAATGTTTATTATAAAATAATAAAATGTACTACCAGACATTATCATTAATACAACCGATAGTAGATCATTAGTCATAGAAATCATTAAAAATAGAACACTAATTGCAAATATTATTATACTAATTGACAATGTATTTCTACTGCCAACAAAACTAAATATTATCAGCGTAAAGCCAGTAACTATATATCCAAATATTTGAGATAATCCTATATATATATATTCTATCTTTGTTTCTGAATATTTATGAAACATGACAATATGCGGTATAGCATGAAAGTCAATTTTAGCAATTAGCGTAAAAAAGAAGACGCCAAAAATTAAAAATAAAATTTTACTTGAAAAAATACTGACAGACATAAATATTGCTAAACAAAGTTACATGATATATAAGTTTTGTAATAGATGCAGAGATATTGAGGTATATTATATAATAATATAGGTTTTACAATCGGTTTTGTCATTATATTTATTCCCCTAAATATTGAAACTATATGAACGTATTCTGATGCGAGAGAGCAAAAAACCTCTGCTCCTGTAAAAAATGCAGTTCATATAACTCAACTATCAGCTTGAGACTAACATTTGATACTAGTATAGATACAGCAAATTAACGCTGTAATATACGAAATTTATCAGATCATTGGTAACTTTGCTGTAGCATGTGTGTTTTAATAAGGCACTTATATTGTTTTAAACCGACAATTATATATGATGTAAAGAGGTAATGGTACAGATATAGCTAGAGTCGGTTAGACGGTAACAGTTGAATTTTAAGGTGAGGTTGCGGAACCTAGATTACTAGGTGAGCACAACCGAATCCTGACAAATTCAACTGTTACCGTCTAACCGACCGACGCTATATTTTTTAAAAATTTGTAGAGTTTAAGTTCATGAGTAAAAAAATCATTATAGATGCAGCCTTCCCCAACGAAACGCGGGTAGTTTTGCTAAATAATAATAATAATATAGAAGATATCGAATATGAGAATGCTATTAGACCTCAGAATAAAGGAAATATATATCTTGCAAAAATAACGAGAATTGAGCCATCACTGCAAGCAGCCTTTATTGATTATGGTAATGAGAAAAGTGGCTTTCTACCATTTAGTGAAATTCATCCAGATTACTATCATATCCCTGTCGCTGATCAAAAGTCATTAAGTAATAATTTAAAAGAAATAACTCCACCCAAGATTACTACAGAAGATGCAGAAGAAGTTGCTGTATCAAATGTATATAATACGCTAATTGATAATGATGAAATTGACATAAGTACCATAGAAAAATTAGTGGATGATAAATTATCTACTACTTTTGATCTGGAAGTTTCTGATATTGATATCGAGACTATATCGTCAGATAAAGAGATGACGAATTCATATAAACAATACAAAATCCAGGAAGTGATAAAAAAGGGACAAATATTATTAGTACAGTTAGTCAAGGAAGAGCGTGGTAATAAAGGAGCTTCTTTGACCACCTATATTTCACTTGCAGGTAAATATTGCGTATTGATGCCAAATAAATCTTCGCAAAATGGGGTATCAAGAAAAATTTCTAATCCTGATGAGCGCAAAAGACTAAAAAATATCATATCGCAACTTGCAACTGAGAATAATAATGAAAATTCAAGTGTTATCATTCGTACAGCTGGTATTGGTCGTATAACCTTAGAAATAAAAAGAGATTATAATTATTTAGTTAAGTTATGGAATAAAATTCGTGAGGTAACATTAAAATCGATAGCACCTTGTTTTATCCATCAAGAAGAGGGGATTATCCAAAAAACAATCCGTGATATGTTTGACCATAATGTTAAAGAATTAATGGTACAAGGCGGTAATGCATACCAAAGTGCTATTAAGTTTATGCGTGACATATTGCCTACAGAAATTAATCGGGTTAAAGAATATAAGAATAAAACGCCGATTTTTACAAAATTTGCAGTTGAAGATCAATTATCAAATTTATACCAACCTACAGTAGCCCTGCAATCAGGAGGGTATATAGTAATTAATCCTACTGAGGCTTTAATATCGATTGACGTTAACTCAGGCAGAGCTACCTCAGAAAGAAATATTGAGGAAACGGCTCTAAAAACTAATTTGGAAGCGGCAAAAGAAATTGCGCGACAAATTAGTTTACGTGATTTATCAGGTTTACTAGTGATAGATTTCATTGACATGTATGAGTTACGCCATCGTAGAATAGTAGAACGTTCGTTAAAAGAATTCTTAAGCCGTGATCGTGCACGAATTCAAACATCAAATATCAGTACCTTTGGCTTACTCGAAATGTCAAGACAAAGGTTGCGTCCGTCATTTTTAGAGCTAAATGCCTCCATTTGTTCGCATTGTAACGGTAAAGGGCTCGTTAGAGCTGGTGAATCAAATGCGATGCTTATCTTGAGAACAGTAGAGAATGAAATCTTCCATGATAATGTGGATACAGTAAATGTTTATGCCAGTAATAGTGCCATTATCTATTTATTAAATAATCAACGCCAGGAAATTGCGTTTATTGAAGCAAAATATGGCATAAAATTAAATTTTTATTTAGATCCCACTGCTACTTCAGATAGTTACTCAATTGAAAAAATCAAAGCAGTAAAGAAATTTACTAATGCCAACGTCCAAAATAAACCAGCCTTACAGGATATTTCTGGCATTTATCAAGAAAAAGCTGCCAATACTAATAATAGCAGACACAAACAAAAATGGAAAGAATCTACAGTAGTATCAGCAAAGTCTGTGGATGATCAACAAATTAATGATGAAGCTAACATAGCAGCAGTTACAAATATTACACCAATGTTAGATAATGGAGAGTTAAATAATCCTAATAATACTAACGTTACTACTACAGGCGATGGCGAATTACCTACTCCTATAACTCCATCTCGCCGTAAAAGAATAAGGAAAAAGATTAACTATGTTAAGAAAGATATTTAACATATATACTCGGTGAAAATTGAGAATTGCGTTGTCGTCGTTAGAGATCTCCAGTGCGTACCTTATGTACGCTCCGCGCTTCGACTCTACGACTCCTAGCACTGCTTCAATTTTGACCTTCGTCTATCATTCGCACATTTTCATGAAATATTTGATGAATTACAATAGTTTTTTTTTGCAAAGAATATGCTGGCTGCTATGTTTAAGCTCATGTAAGTTACAGCCTGTGTATAGTGAAAAGTACCTACACAATGGTAGTAATCTTTGTGCCGTAGAAATTGACTCAATACCATCAATAGCCGGAGCAGAATTATATCACCACTTATCGGAGTTGATACCATATTGTGGAGTAACAAAATATCGTTTAACGGTCAGTTTGAGTTACTTAAGTTCACCAAGTATAATAAAAAGAAATTCTGACGTTTTTAGGCAAAGTACAACCCAAATTGTGCAATATAAACTATTAGACCTACAAAATCAGCAAGTCGTAACCTCCGGACAATTTAACAATATCGTATCTTATAATGCAGCAACTTCAGCGTACACAACTTATGTCGAAGGTGAATCAACATTGGAAACAATGGCTTTACAGGCTGCTGAAGAGATGCGCACCAGATTAATCTTATTTTTTGATGAGCTAAAAAGAGTTTAACCAATAGGAACTATGAAGTTTTATCCGGATAAAATTCATCAATTGATGGAAAATATTAATAGCCTGAAGATCAAGGCATTATTATTATACGGTCCCGATAAAGGATATATAAAAAAAATATGTCAAATAATAATTCACAGACTAAGTCTATTACCTAGGGTGATTACTGATGCACATTTACATGTCAATCAGTTTGATATGCTATTAAATACCCAAAATTTCTTTGGTAAAAAAGAATGTCTAAAAATTTTTATTTCAGCAAACCAATTTAATGCCGAATATAAGACGATATTACGTAGTGAATTTATACATTTTCCGATTCTGATTGTCGATGAATTACCAGCGCACACTGAGCTCAGAAAGTTTTTTGAAGCTGAAAACAACCTGGCGGCAGTTGGTTGTTATTACTTGGATGCTCAAAGCGTATCAAAATTAATTTTGAACAAGTTGACAAAAATTAAGAATATTATACCTTCTCACAAACTCAGCAATGATAGAGAAATGGTAGGAGATTTAGGCGCGCAAGGCAAGAGTGTACTTGATGTACACGAGGATCCGAGCACAAAATTGACGCACCAATTCTCATCAACAGTAGAGTTTGTAAAGAGGTCTATTGATCCTGATGCGCTTGCATACTGCACCCTACACTTACAAGGAGATTATCAATCAATTGATAATGAACTTGATAAATTAATATATTTTACTCATGATCGAAGTTTAATTACTATTGACGATGCAATTAAAGTAATAAGCAATAATATTACTGCAAATGGTGATGATTTATGTGTTTATTTTATCAATAAGGAGTTAGCCAAATTATTTGAGGAATTAGCTAAATTATTACAACAAAATATAAGTATGGTATTAATTATAAGAGCTTTAATTAGATATTATCTAAATATATATGCTGTATTAGTGCTAGTTAAAAATGGTATGACTCTAGATCAGGCGTGTAAAACTTTATCGCCGCCTATTTTTTTTAAACAACTTGCCAATTTTAAAAAAATCACTAATAGTGCAGCTATAGTAGATGTTATAACTGCACTCTCTGTACTTCAACAAGCTGAAGTACAGTTTAAGTTATCCAATAATAGTTTTGATTTTTATCAACATGTTTATTGTAAAATACATTTATAAAAAAAGAGGATTATATATGCCAATAGTACATATTCATTTACATCATGGAAGAAGTAATGAGAAAAAAAGAATGCTGGTAGAAAAAGTGACTAATGCCATCTGCGAGTCAGTAGACGTAACTCCTGAAAGAGTACAAATTATTTTACACGACGTAATGCCAGAGAATTACGGTAAAGCCGGAGTATTAGGGTTGGATGCAGCTAAAATAGAGAAGAAGAATTAATTATGTCTTATCAATATGTGTATGTAGTTAAAGGATTAAGTAAAGCCGTTAATGGTAAACAAATTTTAAAAGAAACTTGGCTATCATTCTTGCCTGGAGCTAAAATTGGAATTATCGGTCATAATGGCGCTGGTAAATCCACTTTGCTACGGATTATGGCTGGTGTTGATAAGGAGTTTGAAGGAGAAACGTGGGCAGCAGAGGGAATTAAGATAGGCTATCTGCCGCAAGAGCCATCTTTAGATCCAACTAAAAATGTATTTGAAAATATAATGGATAGCTTAAGCAGCAAAAAGGCTCTGCTTGACCAATTTAACGAGGTTAGCAATAAATTTTCTGAAGTGTTGACAGATGATGAGATGAATAACCTACTCAACTTACAGGCTGAACTTCAGGATGCGATCGAAGCCGCTGATGCATGGAGTTTAGAACGTGAAATTGATATTGCAATGATTGCTCTTCGTTGCCCAGCAAGAGATGCTGATGTTAGCAAGATTTCCGGAGGTGAGAAGCGTCGAGTTGCATTATGTAAATTATTATTGGAGCGTCCTGATATGTTATTGTTGGATGAGCCAACTAATCACCTGGATGCAGAATCAGTTTCGTGGCTTGAGCACTATTTAAAAGAGTATAAAGGAACAGTGGTAATAATAACACATGATCGCTATTTTTTGGACAATGTAACTGAGTGGATCTTAGAAATTGATCGTGGCCAATGTGTGCCATGGCACTCTAATTATTCAGCATGGCTTGAGCAGAAACAAGCTAAATTGGAACTTGAAGATAAAGAGGAAGGATCACGCAGTAAACTATTGAAAAAAGAATTGGAATGGATCAGGCAATCGCCAAAAGCAAGACAGTCCAAGAGTAAAGCACGGATAACTGCTTATCAAGAATTATTGACCAGGAAACGTGATTTAACTAATGGTACAGCACAAATAATAATTCCAAATGGCCCACGACTTGGAGATTTGGTAATTGAAGCTAATCACCTTAGCAAAAGTTTTGGCGACAAGGTTTTATTTGCTGATTTTAGCTTTAAAATACCACCAGGAGCGATTGTCGGCATAATTGGCCCGAATGGAGCTGGAAAATCAACTTTATTCAACCTGATAACGGAAAAAATTACTGCGGATTCCGGAGAGATCAAAATTGGTTCAACCGTAAAGCTTGGCTATGTAGATCAATCACGTGATCACTTGGATAACAATAAAACAATATGGGAAGAAATCTCTGATGGCCTAGAAGATCTACAACTTGGTGATCGATCAATCAAAAGCAGGGCATATTTATCGGCATTTAATTTTAAAGGTAGTGATCAACAAAAGAAAGTAGGGCAGATGTCCGGTGGTGAAAGGAATCGTATTCATCTAGCAAAATTATTGAAGATTGGTGCAAATGTATTGTTACTAGATGAACCATCAAATGATCTGGATGTTGATACGCTTCGGGCATTAGAAGACGCTATACTAGATTTTGCCGGATGTGTATGTGTAATCAGTCATGATCGGTGGTTCTTGGATAGAATAGCCACGCATATTATTGCTTTTGATCAAGGCGGGTGTGTATGGTTCGAAGGTAATTATCAAGATTATCATAATTATGTAACAAACAACTCTGATGATCTAATAAACCATAAATACCGTCATAAGAAGCTGGTATAATAGTATTTTTTACTATATATTGGGTGTACAAGTGCTTAATGGATCTCTTGCATGATCTTCTAAATAATGATTTTGTCGTCAAAACAGTCTTGTACGTACTCTATATATTGAATGTTCTCCAAAATTATAAAATTAATTGTGAAATTATGAGTATTATATCTGATATTATAGGTATCATTGGGGTAGTTATGGTAATTACTGTATATTTGTTACTACAAATGGAAAAAGTACAAGCAGATTCCATATCATACTTAGTAGTTAATTTAGTTGGATCGTTACTAATCGTAGTATCATTGATGTATAACTGGAATCTATCTTCATTTATTATTGAAGTGTTGTGGGCAGTGATTAGCATATTTGGTTTGATTAGAGTAGCCCATAAGAAAAAAAATAGTATCAATAATCACAATTAGATCTCTCCACAAATTAGGCTTTGGGAACATTTTTCTGTAGAGGCTTATTGAATTGGTTTATAAAGAATATTTGTTTTATTTTTAAATAAACTTTGACAAGCACCAAATGGTTTGATATTAAAGTGTAGAAATAAAGTTGTTAAATAATTTTCTTACAATAATCTAAGAGCCTGTCTTGAAAGTAGATATTAAGAGAGGAATTTTTTAGACAAAAACGAAGTCGAGTACCGCAAGCAGTCATATAGTTTGTTTCGGAACGGAGGCAAGTTTTGACGACAAAATTATCTCTTAGGTGCACGTGTCAGACAGGCTCTAAATTTCCATCATTCATAATATATACTCTGTACAACGGATAAGTGAGATAAACTATAGTTTTACTGCATCGAAAGAGCAGGAGTGTTTCAATTTGTGCAGTGTAGGTAGCTAGCGTAGGCTATTCACTAAGGTTCAGATAGAATAAATTTAAACACAAGGCTGCGAGCGTAGATTACTATGTGGATACAGCAAGACTTGCGCAAATTTTTAACCTTAATAAATAATTCTATACGATATTATATATAGATTTCTCTCACAAACTCAAGCGTAAGAGAGGATTTGAAGGAGACACGGAACCTCAACCCACAGCGCACTTTAGGTTTGTTTCGGATCTAGTATCAGACCTGAGTACACATCATCCGCAAGAACGCAGAGTTTGTAAGAGAAGTCTAATGTGATGCCCACAAATTTTCAAATATATAGCGTCGGTCATCACATCATCTAACTGACTCTAGCTATACTTAATGCTAGTTCGCAAGATAAAATGAGTACATAAGATTTTGTTGACACTATAAATGTGCGCATTACCTCAAACATATAATCAATAACTAATTTAGCAGTAAGCATGACCATACATACAATAAGCGATAATAAAGACTATAGTGATAATAATACTGATTATGATAATAGCAGACTTAATAATCAGCAAAAATCTGATGTTATTGTTAATCTCAAACAATTAAAACAAAAATTACCCGAAGAATTACAAATCCAAGCTGAATCTTTGGGAATAGAAAATGTTAGCGCATTACTAAAGCAGGAATTAACATTTGCCATCTTAAAAAAGATAGTAGAACAAGGTGGATTAATTTCCGGTGAAGGAGTTTTGGAAGTACTGCCAGATGGTTTTGGTTTTTTAAGATCACCTGAGGTAAACTATCTGGCAGGCCCTGATGATATTTATGTATCACCTAGTCAGATTCGGCGTTTTGGTTTACGTACCGGTGACACTGTAGAAGGACAAATTAGAGCTCCTAAAGCAGGGGAACGATATTTTGCTTTACTAAAAGTGAACAAAGTAAATTTTGAAGAGACTGCAAAAGCCTATCACAGGGTACATTTTGATAATCTGACACCATTATACCCAGAAGAAAAATTACTCTTGGAAGTTGAAAATGAGAATAAGGATTTCAGTACTAGAATAGTCGAATTAGTTGCTCCTATGGGCAAGGGTCAGCGTGCTTTAATAGTAGCGCCGCCAAGAACCGGTAAAACTATGTTATTACAAAATATTGCTCATGCTATTACTACAAATAATCCCGAAGTATATTTAATTGTATTATTAATTGATGAGCGTCCGGAAGAAGTTACAGACATGCAGCGTTCTGTCCACGGAGAAGTAGTTAGTTCTACTTTTGATGAACCAGCCAGCCGACATGTTCAGCTTGCTGAAATAGTAATTGAGAAGGCTAAACGATTAGTAGAACACAAAAAAGATGTAGTAATATTATTAGATTCGATCACACGTCTTGCTCGTGCCTATAATACTGTAATACCATCTTCGGGTAAGGTATTAACCGGTGGTGTTGATGCTAATGCTCTACAACGCCCAAAAAGGTTTTTTGGAGCTGCGCGTAATATTGAGAATGGCGGATCATTGACCATAATAGCTACAGCTCTTATTGATACTGGTTCTCGTATGGATGAGGTAATTTTTGAAGAGTTTAAGGGTACCGGTAATTCAGAAATAATACTAGATAGAAAAATAGTGGATAAACGTATTTATCCTGCTATTGACATTACTAAGTCAGGCACACGTAAAGAAGATTTATTAGTGGATAAGGCAGTACTTGCTAAAATGTGGATATTACGTAGGATCATTAATCCTATGGGCACGGTAGATGCTATAGAATTTTTATTGGAGAAACTAAAAAATACCAAAACTAATACAGATTTCTTTGATTCAATGAATTCGTAAGCCTTCCATAGTATTTATAGCTTCGCTTGGTGAATTATGGTACGTTAATTTTTTGCTTCAGCTGCGGGAGCGTAGATTACTTTATTGCCACAGCCGAGACCCATAAAATTGGTGGTGAGTGTTTACGGTTTTTAAAAAAAGTCGTCATTGCGAAAAGCTTTAGCTCTGAAGCAATCCAGAAATCTAACGTCTTGACTAGATTGCTTCAGAGCTAAAGCTCTTCGCAATGACGTTGGTCGCCAGCTTTGTAAGTCGTATATTGACGTTCAATTTTAAAACCGTGAACACTCACAATTGGCGTACATAGTTCAACTGGAGAAGCTATATGAGTAATCCACTTTCCTTTCTTTGGTCAGTAATAAAACCATATAAATACCCATATCTGATCATGATTATTGCCCCTTTTGCAAATGGGGTGTATCCGATTATGTATAATTATGCGGTAAAGCTACTAATTGATTTATTTACTCAGAATCAACATATTACACTTGCACAAAGTTGGCAACCAATAGCATTATTCGTTGGTGCGCAAGTTATTCTTGACGGCGCATGGCGAGCACATAATTTTGCTCAATTAAAATGTATGCCGTATATTTTACAAAATATGTTGGATAAAATTTGCAAACATTGCTTTAACCTATCATATAGTTTTTTTCAAAATAATCTTTCTGGCTCTATTGTCGGGAAGGTAAAGGGAATTGGCGATAATTACTTTAAGTTGCATCAAGCGCTTGAATTTCAACTTAGTAAACCGCTATTAGTTATGTTATTTTCTGGCATTGCCTTAGCTTTCACTAATATAAAAATATTTCTTTTTGTTGTAGTATTTACAGCTATATACTCACCGATAGCACTAAGATTTTTTACAAAGCTTGCCAAAATGGAGCAAGCAAAACAGGACTCCTGGTATCATTTATTTGGAACGATAGCAGATCGTATTGGCAACATCTTCACAATCTTTTCTTTTGCTACCAAACAGCGTGAATTACAAAAAATACAAAATTATTATGATGATATACATAATCCATTAGTTATTAGCTATTATAAGTATGATTTAATTATATCCATAATATTATGTCTATTTTATTGGGTATTTTTAATATCGCTATTTTGCTATGTTATTTATATGCGAAATAACGGCGAGATTTCAATTGGCGACATTGCCTTTGTTATGTCCCTGACATTTTTATTTACAGAAAACTCTTGGCATACAACAATGGAAATTAAAGATTTTTTGGAAGATGTTGCTGCTTTTCGTTCTGCCTTTGCAATTATGCAAACTCCTCAAGATACAATCGACAAACCTCATGCAACTGAACTAAAAATTTCAAAAGGTGATATTATATTCCAAAACCTATCTTTCAATTATGCCGACAACAGCAATGTATTTAAAAATCTAAATCTTCATATCAAAGCAGGTCAAAAAATTGGAATAGTCGGGCACTCTGGCTCTGGAAAATCAACATTAATATCTTTGTTACTCAAAAATTTTAAAGCAACAAAAGGTGATATTATTATTGATAATCAAAGCATTTATGATGTTTCTTCTGACAGTCTTCGCTCTCAAATATCGCTAATTCCACAAGATATTATGCTTTTCCATCGCTCTGTTGGTGAAAATATTGGATATGCCGTCGAACATGCAACACAAACTGCAATAGAAAACGCAAGCATCGCTGCGAACATCCATGAATTTATTGAAACTTTACCTGAAAAATACAATACCCTAGTAGGCGAAAGAGGCATTAAACTAAGCGGAGGGCAACGTCAACGTATAGCAATTGCAAGAGCTATTCTTAAACATGCACCAATTTTAATTTTAGATGAAGCAACTTCTGCACTTGACAGTCAAACTGAGCAAGAAATTCAAAAATCCATCAACATGATGCTTGAAACAAACTGTGCTACAGTAATTGCCATAGCGCATCGCCTTTCAACCATAAAACATTTAGACAGAATTGTTGTTATGGCAGGCGGTTCGATCGTTGAAGATGGAAGTTTTGCAGAGCTAATTGCAGTTCCAAATGGTAAGTTTAAGGAGCTTTGGGAGCATCAGGTAAATGGGATGGTGGTTTAGTTATTTATGTAAATCACACAATTCATACACTCTCAAAAATACGATTTAATTTATCTGGTAAATCTATGGTTTTTAATTTTCTGCTAGTGACGTGTTTGAGCTGTGGAAAAGAAGCGAGAATTTCAATCTGCCCATAATATTCGATGGCTTTATTATTTTCAATATTCTCGTGACCATTAACAATTACTCCAAGTATGGGGATTGATCTTTGCCGCAATGCTTCTATGGTTAATAAGGTATGATTAATTGTACCTAACCCTGATCGTGTTACCAAAATTACTGGTAATTTCAGCGACCTAATAAGGTCAATCATTAATAGTTCCTGATTTAATGGCACTAAGACTCCACCAGCACCTTCAATAATTAAATTGCTGTTATTTGGAACTATAATATGATTAATATTAATTACTTCATGTTCTAAACTAGCTGCCAAATGAGGAGAAAGAGGGCGATGATAAATATAAGCCTCTTTGATGGTTGTAGCTGATGTAAGTTTTTGAATGACCTTAGTATCTCTACTAATTGTGCCACCTGTTTGAATAGGTTTCCAATAATCATATTTGCTATGCATACATAGCCAGCTAGCAATTATCGTTTTACCTACATTAGTATCAGTACCAGTAAGAAAAATTTGCATTAGACCTTTTTCAAACTTGAGAGTGTTCAATAACATAGGTATCAAGTTAAGAAAAAAGAGACGATACAAACCATTTTGCCTGAGCCATTTACCCGTCGTTACTATATTATTAGTTCAGCAACTCGGTAGAATTACTGAACTAAATACAATCCCGCATGCATAGTTTCAAGACGGCGAAGTCATCCCGAACTTGTTTCGGGATCTCATCAGAATTTCATAAGATCCCGAAACAAGTTCGGGATGACTTCGCCGTCTGAGTGACTGTGTGTCCGGAAGACCAGTCGTCATTGCGAGACAAAGTCGAAGCAATCCAGTAAAATATGTAGCTCTCTGGGTTGCTTCGACCATAAATAATCTCGCAATGACACAATTTTTGTCAAAAACCAGTCCACTGTGAACAGTTAGCAAAACATTAGACCTCTTTCTAAACTTGCTTCTGCGGATGATTTGTACGTCGATCCGGTACTCGAATCCTCACGCACCCAAAAGTGCGCTGCGGATCAAGTGCAGTGTCTCCTTCAAATCCTCTCTCAGAAGCGAGTTTGGAAAGAGGTCTATTAAAAAATGCTTCAACTCATTAATTTCTTTATAGTTTTACCAATTTCTGCTGGTGATTGAGAAATTACCACTCCTGCGCTTTGTAAAGCCTCTAATTTATCTGCAGCAGAACCTTTACCACCGGCAATAATAGCTCCAGCATGTCCCATCCTCTTGCCTGGAGGAGCTGTGATACCAGCGATAAAACTAACTATAGGCTTTTTAACTTTAGACTGTTTAATAAATTCAGCAGCTTCTTCTTCAGCAGTGCCGCCAATTTCTCCAATCATAATTATGCCGCTGGTTTGATCATCTGCCAAAAACATCTCGATGCAATCAACAAAATTAGTGCCGTTTACTGGATCTCCCCCTATACCAACACAAGTTGACTGTCCCAAACCCACTGCTGTTGTTTGTGCCACTGCTTCATAAGTTAGAGTGCCTGATCTTGAAACAATTCCTATATGTCCTTTTTTGTGAATATGTCCTGGCATAATACCAATTTTACATTCATCAGGAGTAATTACTCCTGGGCAATTAGGTCCAACTAATCTGGATTTTGATCTTGACAATGCTCTCTTAACTTTGATCATATCAAGTACTGGGATACCTTCTGTGATACATACGATCAGCGCTATTTCAGCGTCAATTGCTTCCAGAATAGAATCTGCCGCATATGGAGGTGGAACATAAATTACTGTGGCAGTAGCACCAGTTCTTGCAACAGCTTCTTCTACGGTATCATATACTGGAAGATCTAGATGAGTCTTCCCTCCCTTACCAGGAGTAACTCCGCCTACCATTTTAGTACCGTAGCTTATAGCTTGTTCAGAATGGAATGTACCTTGTGCACCTGTAAAACCTTGACAGATTACTTTCGTATTTTTATTAATCAATATTGCCATATAACTTATACCATGTTTAAAAATTCAGAATTAACGTGAATGATAATCAAGCATTAACTGCAGTTACAATTTTATTTGCAGCATCCGCCAAATCATCTGCCGCAATTATTTTTAATCCTGAATTTGCTAAAATATTCTTTCCTAGTTCAAAATTAGTGCCAGCAAGTCTTACTACTAAAGGTACTGAAAGACCGATATCTTTAGCTGCAGCTACTACACCTTCAGCTATAACATCACAACGCATGATACCACCAAAAATATTAATCAGAATTCCTTGTACCGCTTTATCCGATAAAATAATTTTAAATGCTTCGGTTACTCGCTCACGATCTGCTCCACCACCAACATCCAAAAAATTTGCAGGATTTGCTCCATATAATTTAATGATATCCATAGTTGCCATGGCAAGGCCAGCACCATTTACCATACATCCGATGTTACCATCCATCTTAACATAGCTTAAGCCTACTGCCCCAGCTCTGGTTTCCAGTGGATCTTCCTCATCTTCGTCCCGCATTGCTTCAATTTCAGGATGTTTAAATAAAGCATTATCATCAAAATTGATTTTAGCATCAAGCGCTAATAAGGTACCTTCATGAGTTAACACCAAAGGGTTAATTTCAATCTGATTTGCATCAGTACCGACAAAAGCGTTGTAGGTTGCCTCCACAATCTTTATCATTTGTTTTGCTTGTTCTGCATGAAATTTAAGCCCATAAGCAATTTTACGACAATGAAATGGTTGTATCCCAGTGGCAGAATCAACAGACACTCTAATAATTTTTTCCGGGGTTTTTTCTGCTACTTCTTCAATTTCAACCCCACCTTCAGTAGAAGCCATAAAAGTAACACAACCATTGGTACGATCAAATACACAGCTAAAATAATATTCTTTTAATATATTACATCCTGATTCGATATAAACACGTCGCACTACTTGTCCAGCTGGGCCAGTTTGATGAGTAACTAGAGTAGTACCAAACATAGAATGAGCTATTTTTTTTGCATCCTCTTTATTTCTTACCAGTTTTACGCCCCCAGCTTTTCCCCGTCCACCAGCGTGGATTTGAGCTTTTATTACATACAGACTGGCTTCCAGATTATTAATAATATCATCGACTTCTTTTTCTTTTAATGCGACCACGCCATGAGATGTCGGAACATTATATTTTCTTAAAACTTGTTTCGCTTGATATTCATGAATATTCATTACTGCTAATTTATTTATGTGTTTAACAAACTTTATGTAATATTGATTCTACAACAAATTTTACTAATATGTAAAGCTTATGCTGTGCCATTATCGAGTATTTAGATAAGTGTGTTAATTTATCATAATTTTTTTATCACTTGAGAAAATGTTGTCTCTGAAAAAAATTGCATTGCTTTACAAACTATTTCAATAAATAATCTGGAAATTATAATTATATCAAAGCGAGAGATTAATTTGAGAGTGCTAATACTTGGAGGAAGTGGATTTATCGGTTCTTACATCACTGCTGCTTTCATAAATGATAAACATGAAGTTATTTGTGCGGTAAGAGATGTAGAAAGGACAAAAGGAAGATTCCCTTTGGCTGAAATCATTGCTTGCGATTTTAACCAAGATATCACTGCTAAAATTTGGCTTAAACGACTGGAAAATATTGATATTGTCGTGAATGTAGTTGGGGTGTTAAATTCATCTGGTTCTAATAAAATAGAGAACGTTCACATAAATGGACCAAAAGCTCTTTTTGATGCATGTGTACAAGCTAAAGTAAAAAGAATTATTCACATATCAGCACTTGGTATAGATGATGAGAGAACAACAGATTACTCCAGTAGTAAAAGAACAGCAGATAATTATCTCAAAACAATAGCTGCAGTTGATTGGGTCATATTACAACCATCTCTAATATATGCTAATGGCTCATATGGAGGTACTTCATTATTAAGAGGATTAGCTTCTGTTCCATATTTCATATTTCTTATGGGAGATGGGCTACAGCAATTTCAACCTGTGCACATGAGCGATTTAACTGACGCAGTTTTGCATTGTGCTAAGAGAGAAGGAGAAATCAAAAAAATTCTAAAAATAGTTGGCCCTGAAATTATCACTGTTAAAGATATATTGATTAACTTCAGAAAATGGCTGGGATTGAAACCAGCTATTCTAATTAGCATCCCTCTCATATTTATTAAATTTATATCTAAAATAGGAGATTTGATAGGTAGTGGTCCATTAAATAGTACCTCCTATAAAATGATGATGCTTCCTAATATAGCTGATAAACAAGATTTTATAGAATTTACTGCTATTTCTCCAAAAAACCTAGAACTTGGACTATCTACTGATCCACTTACCTTACAATCATTATGGCATGCACGGTTATTTGTACTTAAGCCGTTATTAAAATGGGTGCTTGGATTATTTTGGATAGCTACAGGAGTAATTACTGGCTTATGGGCACCGGAACCTGGAATAGAAATTATAAGAAAATTGGGTTTTAACGATCAACTAAATCAGCTAATGTTGTATTCCTCATGCTTGCTAGATGTAATACTTGGTGCTCTCTTGATATTTAAACAAAGAATAACTCTAGTAGTTTTAATACAAATTTCAACAATAGTTGGTTATACCTTTATTCTAACACTATTAGAACCGGTTTTATGGCTTGAACCTTTGGGATCTCTTACCAAAAATATTCCTATTATACTCCTGGCTTGTGTATTACTTGCAATCGAAAGAGATAAGTAATGGACTGGTACTCTATCGTCAAAACTATACATATAATTAGCGCTACTATTTTATTTGGTACTGGACTTGGTATTGCATTTTTTATGTGGTGGGCTAATAAAACAGGCGATTTAGCAGCCAAAGTCTATGCTGCTAAAACTACTGTGCTAGCTGATTTCTTATTCACTACTCCAAGCGTTATTATTCAGCCAATTAGTGGCGTTATCTTAATCAAATTAGTAGGCTATGATTTTTCTGATTTATGGTTAGTGTTAACTTATATAGGATATATTGTTGCTGGAATTTGTTGGTTACCGGTAGTATGGATTCAAATTAAACTAAGAAATATAGCCTTGAAGACCCAGGCTATCAATGAAGAATTACCAACTGAATATTATAAGTTATTCAAATTATGGTTTTACTTAGGTTGGCCAGCTTTTATTAGCCTGGTGATCATTTTCTTTTTGATGGTCATTAAACCTACATAATAAAGATCAGTCTAAAATGTTTTGCTAGAATTTTCAAGATCAACAATTGATAAGCTATTGACAATATATTTATTGATGATATCATCTGCTCTCGATAGTTTTTAGTTAATTTAAATAGGTAGTGGTAGTGTCTCGTAAATGTGAACTTACTGGTGTAGGTGTTTTATATGGGAACAAAGTATCGCATTCAGAGCGTAAAACTAGAAGGCGTTTTGAACCAAATATGCGTGTTGTGCGGTTTGTTAGTGATGTAACTGGTTCACAGTATAGATTCAGAGTAAATGCTAGATGTATACGTTCAGTGGAAAAAACTGGTGGGTTTGATGAATATATGATAAAAACATCTGAGCATATGTTGTCTGATCGGGCTAAGCTAGTTAAGAGAAAAATTATCACAAAAAAAGCTGAAGAAAATTTATGAAACTTGGTATACATCCAGCCTATAAAAAATTACGTATAAAAATCGGAGAAGATTTGTTTGAAACAAATTCGACTCTTGGTGTTGAGGAAATTTTAATGGACGTTGATTATCGAAAACATCCGGCTTGGACTAAAGATGGTTTAAACGTAATCAATGAATCTAATCAAAGTATAAGTAATTTCAATAAGAAATTCGGTGGTTTGAAGTTCGGAGCAAAGTAGTTTTACTGGACTCTTTTAGAGCCTGTCAGATCAGTAGATATAAGAGAGAATCTGTTAGTTATTTATCGCGGGGTGGAGCAGTCTGGTAGCTCGTCAGGCTCATAACCTGAAGGTCGTTGGTTCAAATCCAGCCCCCGCAACCAATTATTCTTGAAGTTTTGTAATAGCTTGGTAACCAGCAATTATAGTCATCCTGAACTTGTTTCGGGATCTCGTTGGGCTTTATAAGATCCTGAAAAAATTCACGATAAGACTCTTAGCTAGTGATAACGATTGCTAATGCTCGTGAATTAACACTCACTTCACTTCATTTTCATATAGACCCATTTCAAAACTTGCTGGTTTTATGAACTCCCTTGATATTATTCCAAACTAGGCTGAGGATGATACAAAGACCTTCATCTTATTTATTTCATAATTGACTTATACGTAAACTTGGCTAAAATCACAGCATGAACGCCAATCAGCTGTTCTGGAGCCTAAGAAACCTCTTGTGATGGTGTATATCAGCCATTAAATGATCGATCCTTGACTATATAGTTAAATGAGTTGTATTAGGTGCTACAACAAGGTATAATCTAGCAAAAAATGACAACAAGTCCATATAATACAGATTTAAGAAAAAAAGTAATATTGTACCTCAATAATAATCATAGCCAATTATAGGCATCGAAATTATTTAATATCCACAAGAACACAATTAATCGTTGGTACATTCGCTATAAGAAAGAAGGGCATGTAGAACCAAGAGTTAGGCGTGGTTTTCAAAGTAAAGTTGATAAGTCAAATTTAGAAATTAAATTATCTGAAATAGGCATTAGATACGGAATCACAGCTTCTCAAGTTGGAAGGATTTTATGTAAATTAGGATTTAGCTATAAAAAAAGCCTTTACCTATGTGGAAGCTAATGAAGAGAAACGAAATAAATACATAGAAAGTATAAAAAACATAACTGCTCAACATCTTGTATACATTGATGAGAGTGGGATCGAGATGACAATTTGCAAGGATAGAGGTTGGGGAAAAAAAGGTAAGTTATTGCATAGTAAGAAAAGTGGAAAATATTATGAGAGAACCAATATTATAGCTGGATACATCAACAACAAAATCTTTTTTACTAATATCAATTCCAACAAAATTATTGTACAATGTCATAAAGTACCTCGAGATATATATTTACGTTGTACGCGGGTGTGCAGTTAATACCTTGCAACTATCCAAACGTCTCGAGAGAATAGGCTAGAGAGTATCATGATTCACTCGTCAAAAAAACCTCGCTCACTCGGTCGCTCACGCCCGTGCACTAGTTCCTATTCAAATAAGAGCTAGTGCTTACTCTCTTAAAATCAATATAATTTATTCTGCTCATATTGACTTCAAGATTTATTATATCCCATTTTTAACTTACAACGCTCACAAAAATATCCTAAAAATCATCTTAACGTTTTGTTTACATCTACCCTCTAAGAACCTCGCACATTCACAAACTAAGCAAAATAGCGATTAATCTTTTGTTTGTTCGAATAAAGCTATGCGATCCACAAAGAGTTTGGCAATAGTATATATTGATTGCATTGGGTTAGCTCCTACAGAAGTAGGAAAGATGCTACTATCACAGACATAAAGATTGGCTATCTCTTTTCCGCTCGGCAAATCCCACACTCTAAAATTGTTAGAAATTACTGAATTCTGAGGATCTGACCCTATTTTATTGCTACCCTGCATATGAGCTGAAGAAATAAAGTTAAAAGGATCAATAATTTCTAAGTGCTCAACGGCCTTATCTATATTATCAGGTGAAAGAAATGGTTCAAACTTACTCTTGCCAAAAATATTTTCAGCTGTTGGTATAAAAACTTCTTTAGCTCCTTGTTGAAAGAGGATTTTAACAGCAGTTTTAATTCCTTCACGCAACCTTATTTTATCAGCACTACTAATGGTATAATCTACTTCTACTTTTCCAAAATTATGATCAATAAAAACGCGATTATTATAATTTACACTATCAACTAACATAATACCAAATCCTCCAAGTTTCCTATAATTTTGTAGAGTATGTATTATATCTTTGCCGCTACCTGGATGAATCTGGGCTATAAATTGCGGGTTATCAGACATTGCCTCATAAAAATAACTACCGTCAACAGCTGGAGCATAAACAGAGGCAGATAGGCCTTCAAATGCATTTATTTCTTTAGCAAACTGTCCTATAACTCCCATAGAAGGATGTATTATAATTCCTCGTCCAATATTATCATTATTGATATTTGATTTTAATAGCAGTTCTGCAGAACCTAGAGTACCAGCACTAATAATAATATTTTTGGCTTTAATTGTATATTCTTTAGCTTCAGATAATTTAAGATTATTAATATCCTCAGCAACATATTCTTCTCGAAGCAATGGTTGCGCTATCACACTTACTCCTGTAGATTTCTTTTCTCCATCATTATCATTGTTGCTAAAGTTAATTCTTATTGCTTTAGCGTTGGGGAGCAAGCTAAGATGACCTTTGAAATTATCACCTCCTCGCAGCGCTGGTAAAATAAAAGCCTCCACTGCTGATATTTTTAAGATTTCATTTTTTTTACCTGAAGGCTTTCTGGCATTAAGATTATAAGTCGTTGCAAGCAAGTCTCCATCTTTTAGCAACTTATTATTATCGTTAATTTCTTCAGCCGATACCTGCCTAGTATGAACATATGATTTAACCCATTCATAGGCATCATGCAATTTTTGCCAATCTTGATTTGATTGATGCAAAAAATCTGCAGGCAATCTATCAAAGTCAACCCATCCTTGTAACTTCGCTTTTATCTGGGGAAGAAGAGGAGAAAAAGCAAGATCCAAATTAACAGTAGTGCCTCCACCAACTGTAGCACCATTACGAATTACAATACCTCCGCTGATTGTTCTACGGTCATTATTTGATTCCATAAGATTGGATGAAGCTTCAGTAATTGTGCTTAAAGGTTTAACAAAAGAGCCAGATTCTACTAAAACTACTTTTGCTCCAGTAACTTGTCTGGTGAGCTCATGAGCAATAACACTAGCAGCCGGACCACTACCAATAATTAAATAATCTATTTCGCCATCTTCATTAATGATTTCATTATCAACTACTTTAAGTTTAGTTTTTGGTAGGTTTAAATTAACGGCAACTATCTTGTTTTCTTCTTTTGGTATAATGCTAGCAAGATCGTAGGTTAGTGGTGTTGAATAAACAATATATAACCAGGTTTGCCGTAGTTTAAACAGGTATTTCTTAAGCTCAGGTGAACCGACTAACATAATCGCTCTTCTAAATTCATCTTGCCTTTCTGGGCTAACATTCTCAAAGCCATTTTTTACGATATCTGGAAATTCTTGAATAACAATAGCAGGGGGTTGTCTTTTTAAATCACTAAGTGGGTTTAATAGTCCTGCTAGCTCTTTATTATTTTTGATCTTGTACCACGTAACCTCACGGTAAAAAACTCGTTTAAGCTTTTGCACTGTGGTTAAAGATTCGTCAGCTGGTAAATATAAGTCAAATAAATTATAATGAAACTCTTTTAGACGGGATGATTCTTCGCTTTCAAAAAATCGAGTATTAAAAGCCAAAATACCATATATGGAGATTAGAACAATAAACGTAAGTGCAATTATTTTTTTCATTTTCATAGAACCTAAAAATCATGGATATAAAATACTTCAATATTGTTTCTTGAAATAATTTCTATAAAATCTTTTAAGTGAGCGACTTCTACGGTTACAGCAGTAAATTCTTGATCTACTACCGTTGGAAAAGACCAATTATATAATTTTTTAACTCCTAAAGCAGAATCTAATATCGCACCTGCAGCAGGAAAATGCTTTAAAGTAAATTGAATTCTATCATTGCCTGCAATTGAAGTTATTTGTAATTCAAAATTATTATTAAGAGATTTTATGCTTTCCATAAATGCTTTATAGCGACTTACTTCCACTAATTTAAGATCATTAATTTCAAATTCTCTAATAACATGCGTGCCAGAAAAAACTTTACTTACTTCGTTCTTGGGATCTCGAACCAACATTTGAATTTTTCGTGGCTCTGCATCTTGAATAAGCCAGCACAGTGGAGCAGAAATTATTCCTTTTAAAGAATATTCAATAGTCGTAAATGCTCCTATGAATAAGTTCATTTGCGTATAATCCGCAGTTAATACTTGCCAAAAGGAATGATATTTTCTTGCCTCATTCCACGATTTTCCAAACACTTCCCAAAATGAGCTAATGCTAGAGAAATAAGGAAACTCGTAGAAGGGCTTGTTATAGATAAATTTGGTGTATTCAACAGTAGTAAGTACATTAGACCTCTTTCGAAACTCATTTACCAAGCTCCCAATTATATAAACCAGCAATTAAATTGAACCTAAGACCAAATCTTTTGCGTCTATTTCGATATTTATCAGCAATTATTTTAAAACGCTTTAACATACCGATAACATTTTCATTTAATACTCTGTCACTTGCTAAACTTCTATTATTTTTCTTATCTTCTTTAGTTAAAGCATTCTTTTTACTCTTTTTCTTTGGTAGCTCAGAATTTGTATGAATCTTCTGTAAGCCTTGATAACCAGTATCAGTAATCACTTTAACCTCAGGCAGTATATGGGTTCTTGATTCTTTAAATAATTTAAAATCATGACGCTTACCATTGGAAAAAGAAGTGCATATGACTCGTTTGCTTTTCTTATCTACTACTATTTGAGTCTTTAACGTATGTCTTTTCTTTTTACCTGAGTAATAGTATTTCTGTTTTTTTGGGGTCGCTCTATAGGGCTTTCTGTAGCATCTATTAAAACTAATTCATACTCCATACCGCTTTTAACTAGAGCCTTCTTACCTGGAAGAGCAAAATCCGGATGTTTTATTAGAGTGTCTTCAACAAAACGAATTGTTTTAAATGCACTGCTTTCGCTAACTCCATAATTCTTAGCTATATGAAAATAGGTACGGTATTCCCTTAAATATTCAAGTGTCATTAATAGGCTGTCTTCCATACTAAGACTAGCTCTTCTGCCACCTTGGTACCTCCTATTTATTTGTTTCTCTGTCTTTAAAATCCCTACCATCTTTTCAAATGTACTATTTCTTACCCCTGTTAATCTTCTAAAATGCTCTTCCGATAAAATGCTTAAATTTTTATATCTCATATAGTTCTAAATTAAGTAAATTCGACTTTATAACATATTTAGTCCAGTTTCGAAAGAGGTCTATTATGCCATTCTGGCGCAGAAAGAAAAGTTTTGGTCAAATCTCTTTTATAATAAGGATAGTCTTCAATTTCTGATATGACTTCTGATTCTAATTGCAAGGGTTTTATGAATTTTACCATAGCATTTAAAGTAGGGTCACCTGCCTGGTATAATTTATCGCAAGCAGCTTCTCTGAAGCCGGTCAGCGTCAGCAGTTCTATCCAATAGTTAAGCGGTTGAAAATTACGATATTCTTTTACTTCTCCCTGCAAATCAAGCTCCATTGTTACCAAGTTGAAAATAGTGTGTGCCGCTTGAACTATAGATTTCACCTCATCATCTTTAGCATCATGGTCTCTAAGAATAAAAATACCGCCAGGTTTTAGAATACGATATATTGAGCTTACAAAGGGTTGGAGTTTCTCAGTTGGAATATGATGTAATCCTACTACGCAAGATACTACATCAACACTATTACTAAGGATCTGTTCTTCTGCAATTGCATCATAGTTATTAAGCGGAACGAATTTATCATATGATTTAAATTTTCTTGATAAAGACCAGGAACTACCATGGATATAATCTATTAGACCTTGAGCATTATTGATAATCGTTGCTTGTTCGATAAGCATTAAATCCTTTAAACTGTTAATATAGGTACCAGGGGTACCAATTTCAACATAATTTTTTACCACTCTATTGCCAATTAAATGTTGTAATTGTGCGGATAAAATCTTTTGTTGATGATGCAGTGATTTTACTTTGGCTATAAATGGCATCAAAGGAGTTGTTTTTGAGATTTGATGTTCTAAAGAGCTATAGAACGCAGCATTTGATAAATCAAGCTTATTGCTAAGCGTTTTATGCGATATTTCAATAAATTTATCAGCATCACATTGTCTTAGTACATTGTTTATAAAGTCTTTAACTTCTTTTTCACCACGATCATTAGATAAAATATACCACATATTATTGCCATTTAGACTGTCAAAATTAATTGAGCTAGATGAAGCCTCTAGTGGCAAAAAGAAGAAAACCACCATAAAGAGCTTATAGAGGGTATACTTTATTGCTATTAATCTTCTTATCATATCTGCAAAATCTCTTATTTATCAGGATATTAATGCTGGTATAAGAGCCTGTCAGATCAGTAGATATTAAGAGAGAGAGTTTTAACGACAAAATTACCTCTTATATCTACTGATCTGACAGGCTCTTATATATGCTTTGGCAAAAGAAATAGCTGCATAAAAGAAAATTAAAAAACTGGAGTAGCAAAAAAAGCGCTAGGTTTTGCGTGCAGAATTTTCAAAATGACTTTATTCTTCTATATTTCCTAAAATATTGACATCATGTTTAAGGTTAATATTTTCATGACATTGCTTAAAAATATTTGATAGACTATTAGAATCAATAACCCGGCTATCTCCTATATTCTGAGCAATACACTTATCTATTTTGTGCTTTTGACTGGCTGTGGAACCAAATTCTCCAGAAAATTTACTTAACTTCTGCTGCAGTTGAAAATGCTCTGCAAAATCTGCAATATGGTTATGTGAGTTAATCACTCCTTTGCTTGCTTCTTTTAATTCTCCGTCTCGTAATTCCCGTATAATATTATTTAGAACAGATATATATGAAAATCTTATCGGTTTATCATAGAACCACAATGAAGAATCATTTTTTGATTCCAATGCACTAGTACTTACCCATGTAAGACGCCCAATTTCTGTGCCATTAGCCTGAAAAGAATTACTTGCTCGTTCAGACTTGAATGATGATTCGTATATGGTTGGTGCTTTTGGTAGTTTACCTAAATTAATACTATAATGCGAAGCTTTAGTGTGTAGGTTTGCTACATTATCAGCTCCATAATTATCTGTAGTGTAAACCTCTCTAATCATTTCTAGGGTAATCAGACCATTATAACCAGTTTCTTCTCTAAATTCACGTATTGCCGTAGCAATTGCATTATAATCTCTAGTATATTCAAGACCCTGAGACTTAAGGTAGCCTTTTACATCATTAGGGTCAAAGTTCTTGATATAAGGATTTTTTTGGACAATCTTAACATTATATTGTGCAATTGCCTTACCAATTGCTTCTAGATCTTTTTTAGTAGTATATTGTACTGCAGTTTTTTGAGATGTTGAACTGTCGGATAAAGTTATAGCAACTCCAGTTGCCGTATTTAAATCTTCCGCTGCATCCCTTGCTTCTCCTTCGGCAAAAGATAATCTAGTCTTTTTTGTCCCTTCTACCCCAGCACCATGAGTATAGCCACCAATTTGGTCATACTGCGGTGCAAAACCTTCTTCAGCTTTATTACGAACTTTCAGCTTTTCCATTAACATTAAGTTTATTTTGCCAGTAGTAGAATCTATATATGATACTGTAACTGATACACCACTACCTTGCTTATCATAGGGATGCGCAATAATTGATCGTCTGCCTTCTTGCGTTATATTGTTATAAAATTCTTTACCAAATTGGGTAGCACTTTTTGTAGCTTCAACAGCAACTGCATCGTTCAATGCCTGATCTTTACTAATCAGAGACTTAACAAGATTAAATCCAAATTGTGGGTCTTTAGCATGTGATAGTATAATTTCAGGATTATAGTAGGTATATGTCATGGTAGTTGCTGTACCAAAAACAAAGCCTCCTAAGACTGTTAAAAAATTACCTTTAAACTTCATAAATATTACCATAATTTGTGAGTGTTTCACGATTTTTAGAAAAAGTCGTCATAGATTTTGTTAAAAATCGAAGCAATCCAATCTTTATCAAGCACGCTCCTTAACTCGCGCTGATTGATGACTCTCTTGCAAGCTTGATTAAATATTGGCCATAATTATTCTTGGACATATTATGCCCTAATTCTTCAAGTTTCGCTTCATCTATCCAATGCATACGCCATGCAATTTCTTCAGGGCATCCTATTTTGAACCCTTGTCTGTGTTCTATAGCAGCAATAAATTGAGATGCTTCAAGTAATGATTCGTGAGTTCCTGTATCAAGCCAGGCATAGCCTCGCCCAAGAGTTACTACTGACAATCTATTTTGCTGTAAATAAATACTATTAAGATCTGTTATCTCCAATTCACCACGAGCTGATGGCTTGAGTTGTTTAGCAAAATATGAAGCATCAGCATCATAAAAATACAACCCAGTAACCGCATAATCAGATTTTGAATTCTGTGGTTTTTCCTCTAAAGATAGTGCAATACCATTACGATCAAACTCGACCACACCGTACCTCTCAGGATCGCACACTTTATATGCGAATATTGTTGCCCCTTCAGTTTTTTTACCAGCTTCCAATAGGATTGCCGACAATTTACCACCATAAAAAATATTGTCTCCTAATATCAAAGCACTCAACGAGTTACCTATAAATTTTTCTCCAATTATTAGCGCTTGAGCCAATCCATCAGGAGATTCCTGTATTACGTAGCTAAGATTGATTCCCCAATTACTACCATCACCAAGTAGTTCTTGAAATAGAATAGTATCTCTAGGAGTAGAAATGATCAATATGTCTTTAATTCCAGCAAGCATAAGAGTTGACAGTGGATAATAAATCATCGGCTTATCAAATACTGGTAACATTTGTTTAGACACTCTTAAGGTAGAAGGGTACAAACGTGTCCCTGATCCACCAGCTAAAATAATACCTTTTCTCTTCATATCATCTTTATCATATTTAATTCAACCCAACCACACATGCCACCTCGGCATTATAAACCCCAATTTATCACATAACTTAGATGTATTCAATCACTACAAAACCTTCAATTTTGAATATTCACCAGTTTTAATCTGCGAAATCCAATCACGATTATTCATATACCATTCAATTGTCTTAACAATACCAGTTTCAAAAGATTCTGTAGGACGCCAATGCAACTCTTGCTGAATTTTGGTAGAATTTATAGCATATCTCTGATCATGTCCTAGGCGATCCGGTACAAAAGTGATTAGTTCACTGTATGATACTAGGGGTTTACTGGTTTGTGGGTGTATTAAGTTACGCTTGTCAGCCGGTAGTTGTTTGTCCAACAGTGAACAGATAATTTGCACTACCTCTAAATTAGTTTTTTCATTATTACCACCAATATTATAACTTTCACCAATTTTACCATTTTCTAAGATTAATCTAATAGCCGAACAATGATCAGTCACGAATAGCCAATCTCGTATATTTTCTCCATTGCCATATATTGGCAAAATTTTGCCTTCAAATATACTAACAATAAGTAAAGGGATTAGTTTTTCAGGAAATTGCAATGGTCCATAATTATTGGAACAATTAGTGATAATTATCGGAAGACCATAAGTATGATGCCATGCCCTTACAAGATGATCAGAAGCAGCTTTGCTGGCAGAATAAGGGCTATTCGGTTGATAACAAGATTTTTCAGTAACAGCAGGATCAGTCACCTCCAAAGAACCATACACCTCATCCGTACTTACATGAATAAAGCGAAATAATTTTCTATCTTCTTCGGATAAAGAATTCCAATAATGACGAGTAACTTCTAATAAATTATATGTTCCAAGAATGTTGGTGTTAATGAATTTACTAGATTCTTCTATAGAACGATCTACATGACTTTCTGCTGCAAAGTTTATAATAGCTTTTGGATTATATGTTTTAAGAAGAGTAGAAACTAATGATTTATCGGCAATATCACCATTTACAAAGTGGTGTAACGGATTTTCAGATATGGTCTTAATATTCTGGAGATTTCCGGCATAAGTCAATAAATCTAAATTTATAATCTTTTCGTCGGCATAAGACATAGCTTGTAGCACAAAATTGGATCCAATAAATCCAGCGCCACCAGTCACCAAAATTGTATTTTTTAACATAGAATTTTGCATATTACTTCATATTTTATTGAATATTATACCTATAAATAATGCTAAATTATCAAGTAAGCCTTGCCTATGAATACCAGTTTTTTTAAGACCCATTAAACGAGTAAAAAGACCTTTATTTCTTGCCTCATCAAAAAGATTGAGTTTATTTCTGTTTTCTGCCGTGAATAATAAAATATTTTGCTTTAGTGCTTTAACGTTCTTATCATTCCACTCTCTAAAAGAGCCATTAAACAGTTTTCTAACTCTAGCTAACCTAGCCATAAAGCCGTTATTAGAGCCGATCAAATTGTGATCATGCTGACGATATAAAACTGATGGTAGAGCATCATAATATACCTGACCTCCTGCTCCAGAAATCAATTGATAAATAAACCAATCATGACTTACTACATCTACTGTCATGTCTTTTGCTGCACTTACAATCAGCTCACGAGCAGCTTTGTTAAATACCATAGTATTGCCACCAGCAATACTTTGCACTAAAGCATTCATGAAAGAAGGTTTTTTTGTAAATAATGGTGAAAATCCGATTGTTCGGCCATTTTTATCTATCAATTGTGTGCGCGAACAATATAAAGCAGGCATTTCAACAGAAACGTTTTTAAAACAAGCAACAGCGCGCTCAAGTTTTGTGTCACACCAAATATCATCCTGATCAGCGAGAGCATAGAATTGAAACTTATCAACATTGGCAGAACATATTCCATTTAGAAAATTATGCACAAAGCCCCTATTTTTATTATTTACCGTCCAATTAATATGATGAATAGTATCAGCTTTCTGATGTTCCTTAATCAAGCTTTCAGTATTATCTGTTGAGCCATCGTCATACACAAAAAGAGACCAGTCTCTAAAGCTTTGTGCATCAAAAGACATTAATTGTTCTGTTAGAAATTTAGCGCTATTATACGTGCATAGTATAATAGCCAAGTTAGAGGTGATGTTCATACTAAGAAAAATTAAACTATTTATAAATATATCTACTTAAATATATGATTTTATATGGCGTGTCCACGTAAAATCGGCATCCTATATAAATCAGATTTCAAATAGTTTTTTGATTCTATTGACATTAGACTAAAGCATCATGCGAATTCCTATAAAAATTTCTACAACGCTGCTTAAGCTAATAAATGTTGGATTGCAGTACGTTCTTCGCATAATTCGGCGTAAGTAATATCAATATATTTACGACTAAAATCGCTAATTGCAAAACCTTGAACTATAGTGTACTGCCCATCTTTACATGTGCAAGGGTACCCAAATATTAAGCCTTCAGGAATTCCGTAGCTACCATCTGAAGCAACTCCCATAGTTACTATTTCGTCTTTAGCAGTTCCGTGTATCCAACTCTTCATATGATCAATAGCAGCATTAGCGGCAGATGCTGCTGAGGAAAGACCACGTGCTTCAATAATTGCCGCACCACGTTTTTGTATTATTGGAATAAAGTCTGTCACTAACCAATTTTTATCAACTAATTCACTGGCTTTCTTGCCTTCCACCGTTGCATTGAAAATATCTGGGTACTGTGTTGACGAGTGATTTCCCCATGCTACAATATCTTTCACCATAGTAGAATGGCTGCCAATTTTTTCGGCTAATTTACTCATTGCTCGGTTATGGTCTAAACGCATCATCGAGGTAATGTTACGCGGGTCAATGGTTTTTGCATTTTTAGATAAAATCAATGCATTAGTATTGGCTGGATTTCCTACTACTAACACTTTAACATCTTTTTTAGCAACTGCAGCCAAAGCTTTACCTTGACCTATAAAAATTGCTCCATTTACTTCTAATAAGTCCTTACGTTCCATACCTTTAGTGCGTGGACGTGAACCAATCAATAAAGCATAGTCCACTTCTTTAAATGCTATCATAGGATCACTGCTAGCGCTAATTCCATGAATTAGTGGGAAAGCGCAGTCATCTAATTCCATAATTACTCCTTTTAGCGCATTCAGAGCTGGTTCAATTTCGAGTAATTGTAAGATTATTGGTTGATCTTTACCTAACATATCTCCGCTTGCAATACGGAATAATAAACTATAACTAATTTGTCCTGCTGCACCTGTTACGGTAATTTTAACTGGTAATTTCATAATGAGAGTCCTAAAAACATTTCAACAAAAGTTGAAGTGTAACAAAAATGATCTTGATCGACTATATATTTAGATTATTGTTGGAGGATTTAATACGTTTTTATATACAAAATGAGCCATATTTATTAGCACCCAAAATATTATTATGCAAGCAATTATCATTTCAGCTATTCCAATATTATGCCAAATTCTGCCGGCTGCGGTGAATTCTCCAATAAAATGTGAATATTTTATAATTGCTGTAGCACCTATTACCAGAGGAAATGTAAATGAAGCATAAAGTGGAATAAAACTGATGCGTAATGGATTTATACGTACCATAGATAAATAAACTAAACCAGTCATCATTAATCCTAGTGGCAACAACATTTCCACAATTAGCGACGATGGTTGTTCAAATACAGTCAAGTAGCCGGCCAAACATAAGCTTGCCGGGGCACCCATTATGGCAAATGCAGGTAATTGTGGGTTATTAATTCGCTCTCCAAAAATCAAACGATACATCATTATTGGTAACATAAGACAATAAAAACCGAAGCCAATATAAAAAATAATTTGTGCCAGCTGCTGGTTATGCATAGGAGTACTAGTAACGCAGGCTACGACTATTCCAACTGGGGGTATATACCAACTAGGTAAAATTTGGTTAAACTCAAAGCTTTTAATCTGGTAATAGAAAAAACTAGTAGCAAATATTATATGCAAGATAATTGCGAAATACCATAAAACCTGACCAATCAATAAATATTCCTCAGCAATGACACTTGCAACTACCATTAATGCCATGTCAAAAGCCGGAACAAAACTACCGGTCACTGAGTTGGCAATCTCATTTTTTAATTGCTGAAAATGGGCTAATTTTTTTATAGAGACCATAATTAGGATTAATATAGCAATGCCAACAAAAATATGGCGTAAGTGAGGGTGTACTTCTGATGCCAGCAAATTACCTAATCCCGATACACCTAAAGCTAATCCAGACATTGCCACAGGTAAGTTTTTAAATTTATTTATCATAGCCCACTTTTTTTTATAATTTATATTTATTATTTGGCACGCCGTCAAGTTAACTATACTCGCTTCTAAAAAGCCTTTATCCTTGGATTCTAGTTTGATCTAATAAGTAGAGGAGCTTGCAATTTTTACTGTTTTAACCACATCAATAAATATCTTACTTACTAATATTGTTTGCCTAACTACATCTCAGTAATTTGACAAATCAAAAAAGGTTTCATAAAATTACAAACTAGGAATTATGGTATTATTATGCTTTTGTTATTAAAACCATCGCAAGGTTGGTGCTTATTTGTAAGCTTAGTCATGACTCTGTTTTTTGTGTTTGCTGACTATGCTGTAGCTTCCACAAAAAACGACATTTCAAATAATAGCGTACAACAAGTAAAATATTGTGATAATGGAGATTCTATATTAGACCTCTTTCGAAACTCATTTACCAAGATCCCAATTATATAAACCAGCAATTAAATTGAACCTAAGACCAAATCTTTTGCGTCTATTTCGATATTTATCAGCAATTATTTTAAAACGCTTTAACATACCTATAACATTTTCATTTAATACTCTGTCACTTGCTAAACTTCTATTATTTTTCTTATCTTCTTTGGTTAAAGCATTCTTTTTACTCTTTTTCTTTGGTAGCTCAGAATTTGTATGAATCTTCTGTAAGCCTTGATAACCAGTATCAGTAATCACTTTAACCTCAGGCAGTATATGGGTTCTTGATTCTTTAAATAATTTAAAATCATGACGCTTACCATTGGAAAAAGAAGTGCATATGACTCGTTTGCTTTTCTTATCTACTACTATTTGAGTCTTTAACGTATGTCTTTTCTTTTTACCTGAGTAATAGTATTTCTGTTTTTTTGGGGTCGCTCTATAGGGCTTTCTGTAGCATCTATTAAAACTAATTCATACTCCATACCGCTTTTAACTAGAGCCTTCTTACCTGGAAGAGCAAAATCCGGATGTTTTATTAGAGTGTCTTCAACAAAACGAATTGTTTTAAATGCACTGCTTTCGCTAACCCCATAATTCTTAGCTATATGAAAATAGGTACGGTATTCCCTTAAATATTCAAGTGTCATTAATAGGCTGTCTTCCATACTAAGACTAGCTCTTCTGCCACCTTGGTACCTCCTATTTATTTGTTTCTCTGTCTTTAAAATCCCTACCATCTTTTCGAATGTACTATTTCTTACCCCAGTTAATCTTCTAAAATGCTCTTCCGATAAAATGCTTAAATTTTTATATCTCATATAGTTCTAAATTAAGTAAATTCGACTTTATAGCATATTTAGTCCAGTTTCGAAAGAGGTCTATTGAAAGAAGAAGGAGCTATTGTTACAAAACTTATTTTGCTTTTCGCGCAAAAAGTTGGTTGTGATGTCGGCGATAATTGTTTGCTGAAATGGAATACTCAAAATGAAAGTGCAAAGTTTTCTATTACGTGGAGCAAGCAATGCGGACCCATCATTGACGAAATATATCAATTAGGAGATAATGGGCATGGCTCAACTTTTATTTGTAATTATCATCCAAATAATAAGATATGTTGTTGGCCGCTTGGTTATGATTACATTCAAGAATTCGTAATTTGCTCTCAATAGAAGTTCTCTTTGGATAGGGCTTTGTAGCTAGTTTGTAAGCGTTCACGAGTTTTTAAAATTGAACGCAAGTCAGCGGCTTACAAAGCTACAACCACCGTCATTGCGAGGAATGGAACGACGAAGCAATCCAGAAAATAGCTAAAAAACATTGATTTCAACTGGATTGCTTCGTCGTTTCACTCCTCAGCTCAGACGATTTTTTAATCCCTGAACAACGCTCACGCTAGTTTTTAGTTAAAAATATCTCGCTTTTCGGACACGTCTTACTTGTTACAACTTAAGGCACTCTAACAAACCACGCGTAAAAGCCTAAATATCCCTGCTACCGCTACCTCCCTTACTAACATTGCTAGTTTTGCTTTGAGCAGGACTAGCAGCACTCTTGCTTTCTGGCAATACATTCACTCCTTTGCTTATCTCTTTTGCTTGCAGCTTAACTTGTTCAAGTAGAGTATCTTTATTCTTCTCTGGACTTTCTTTTGAATAGCCATGCCATAAATCTTTTAGGTAAGACACTATCTTTTGTACAAAATTTTTCTTTGGCACTTCAACTTCATTTGATTCTGCTCGTTGTTGAACTAAATCTTTGGTAAATCTTTCTAAATATCCTTGAGATTTACCGACAAATTTCTGTAAACTACTAGCCGCTTCCAACGCCACCGAATCAATATCTTTTGAGGTTATTTTTGTTTTCGAACCATCTTTTTTAAATTCACCAATTCGTATATCAATTTGATTCATAACTGTTTCAGCTAACGCTTCTTTAGTAAATTCTAGTTTTTTTAGATTCTCTACCTTTTCATGATCTATATCCTCTGGTTTAGAAGATAGTATCTTTTTAACCTCTCCTATCACTTCCTGTTTGTATAATTTATCATGACCATTGTTCTGTAATATACTATTTGAGAAACTATGGTAATTTTCTACAATTGATTGAGGAGTTTTAGACGGTAACTCAGATTTAATATTTTGCAATTGTTCAACAATTTTTAGGCCTACTTCACCAACACCCGCAACATCAATTACAACCTGCGGCTTAAACTCTGCTTCATTAATTTTTCCTATTTTTGCAGTAATGGTTGCAGCAACATAATCCTCAGATCGAAACTCAGTATGTACAGTATTATGAATGATACCATCATAAGTTTGCCTATTGCAATCAAATGTCATTTTTTGTCCACCAACATACGACAGGTTATTATCCTTATCTATGACAATTTTAGACACATTACCATCTCTATTCATCCAATTCATAGGGTTAGTAACATTTGATACTATCACCTCACCAAATCCAGCAAGTCCTCCAGCTATTCCACCTTGGTAAGCAGTTGCCAGAACATATTCCGCTTGATTTTGCGATAATTTATACTTATCATTGGTTAACGTGTCATACATATCTTTATAAGTTACCTTATAATCACCTCCCTTTTCTTTTTTATACGTAGCAGCTAAATCTACTATTCCTTCAGTAGTCTCAATACAAAAATTAGGAGTGCGGTTTATGTCTTTATTAAAATTCTCCTGAACTTTATCGGTATTCATTTGTATTACCCCATTGGGTAATTTACAACTTGGATCATATTCAGGAGCAAAATCAGTAAGCTTCTTTAAAACTTCATCTTCCTGTTTTGCTGCGTCTTCTGTGGTAAAACTATGTGATTTCATAAAAACCTCTTGCTTAAAAAATATGATTAGTAAGAAGATTCTCGCCCCATCTCTACCATTACGAATGTGTGCTCTGCTGGATTGAGCTATACCGGCTTAATTATAATAGTAGTTTCTCTGTGTCTAAGCGTAGGAACAAGTGAATTATTACATTAGAATCTATGAATAGGACAGGATTTTGTCAAGAATTTACTATACATCTTATTTACTTTCAAAAATTTTGCTTTTATAACTTAAAAAGAGCTCGCGAACGCACGTGCTCAAAAACGCACACATCATTAAATAACTCATTAAATAACTATAAATACAACAACAGGAGGATTTTATGAAATTGCAAGACAATATCTAAGGTTGCAGAGCTAAAAATAAACACAACTTATTTAAGAGAAAATGCAGTAGGTTTCTCACTTGCTTCAAAAGGACAGGAACAAGACATAGAATTCAAAAAATGTAATTATTATACTGACCGAAAAACCGATACTTCGGCACAGTATATAGTCCAAACATATTCCGTTGGCACTTTAGAAAAGACATTAGCTAAAATGGTGCTGACTGAGGATCAAAATATTACTCAAACAAGAGGCTCAGGAGTATCAGTGCATTATGTTATTGATGTGGATGGTACTATATATCAGCTAGTGCCAGACAATAAAAAACCATGGGCTACTGGAGTTGGTGACTTAAAAAATGATAGTAAACTAAACCACAAGATTCCAGCTGACATTATGAAAAATGATATGAATAATTTTTGCATAGCTATTATGTCAATTAATGATGGTAAAAGTCCTTTAACCCAGAAACAATATGAGTCTAATCTACAATTAACCAGTCATTTAGTTAAAACTCACCATATTGATCCTGGGCAAGTGATAGCGCTTGCAGATTGGGCTGCAGGCCGCCACATTGCGCCAGGTCCATATTTTCCTTGGGAAGATTTTGCTAAAAATGACATAGGATTATGGGCGGATATTGAACGTAAAAAAGACCCTGAGGTGATAGTATCTTACAAACAAAAACCTATTTCTGAAGAAGTAGAACATATACAGCAAGCTTTGCAAGAATTATCACACAAATATTCTACTGGTCATTTATCAGAAATAGTAAAACAATATTGTCAAACCTCAAAGAGCTTTAAAGAAGAATTTTCTATTATAAGAATTAAAGATATTGATTTCCAATTAACAAACGGCCTAGGCATAGTAGGAATACCAAATCAGAAAGATTATGAAGGGCATTTAGGTTCCAATACTTTATCTGCAATGCTGGGTTTTAACCTGCATCATCTTGGAAAGGAAATTATTAATTCATCACTTCGAGAGGTATACGATCAAGGACTATGGAAGGATTCTTCTGATCCCGAAGCTCGGGGGTTACTTGGTGAGTGGAATGCTAATAGCCAAAGCATATTAGACGCTCTTCTAGATAGTTAATAATGTAACGTTGCCAATAAACTTCATTAGACCTCATGGATGCTGGCTTCCACGTGTCCTTTTCTAGGGAGCAAAGCTCCCTAGCTCAGACGGCTGAAATTGGCTTCTATGGCGCTTAATCTTCTTAAGCTCTTTTAAATAATTCCTAGATTTTATACTCTCTAAACAGTTTTTAATTGCCTTAAACAGTATTTGTTATATAAACTAATTTAACGAGATTAACTAACTATTCTCCTAGGCATTGCGCACAAAATATCCCATGATGAATATGCATAAATATAGAACACATAACTGTAATGAGTTGCGATTAAACAACGAAAATCAGATTGTTAAATTATCAGGTTGGGTACATCGTAGGCGCGATCATGGTAATCTGGTATTTGTAGATCTTAGAGATCATTTTGGTCTTACGCAATTAGTATTTACCGATGGCAACGCCCAGTTAATGGATCTGAGTAGCAGATTGCGATATGAAAGTGTAATCACCGTTATTGGTAATGTCACTGCTAGAACAGCTGAAACTATTAATAACTCGCTTGCAACCGGTGATATTGAGGTAGTAGTTAATGAGTTGATTGTTGAATCAGCAGCAGAGATGCTACCGATCACAGTTAATAATGACCAAGAAGCCCCTGAAGAGACTAGATTGAAATATCGTTTTCTAGATTTACGCAGAGAAAAACTACATCAAAACATTATTTTAAGATCACAAATTATTACGGAAATACGTACTTTAATGTTAGGGAAAGGATTTACAGAATTCCAAACTCCTATTCTTACCGCCAGCTCACCAGAAGGAGCACGAGATTTTCTAGTGCCAAGTCGTCTGCATCCAGGTAAGTTTTATGCACTACCACAAGCGCCACAACAATTTAAGCAATTACTGATGATTTCAGGATTTGATCGTTATTTTCAGATTGCACCTTGTTTCCGTGACGAAGATGCCAGAAGTGATCGTTCGCCAGGAGAATTTTACCAGCTAGATATTGAAATGTCATTTGTAACCCAGGAAGATGTATTTAATACTATCGAACCGGTAATGTTTCAGCTGTTTTCTAAATTTTCTGATAATAAAATAATCAACAGCCCATTTCCAAGAATAAGCTATAAGCAGGCGATGCTTAAATACGGCTCAGATAAGCCTGATCTGCGTAATCCGATTGTCATTGCTGATGTTACGGAAATATTTAGCAACTCAGAATTTTCTATTTTCCGTGAGAATATCAAAAAAGGTTTCATCGTTCGCGCAATTCCAGCGCCAAAGGCTGCGGGTTTTCCTAGAAGCTTTTTTGATAAAATGATTGAATTTGCAATTGCTGAAGGTGCTGGCGGGTTAGGTTATATTCAATTTACTTTTGATGGAGAAGCAAAAGGACCGATTGCAAAATTCTTAACTAAAGAGCAACTAAATCAACTAAAAACACTAGCCAATTTAAATGATGGTGATGCTGTATTTTTTGCCAGTGATCTTGAGCCTAAAGCTGCTAAAATTGCCGGTAAAGTACGAATCAAACTCGCAGATGAATTAAACTTACTGGCAACTGATAGTTTTAAATTTTGTTGGATCACAGATTTTCCATTTTATGAATTAAATGAAGAGACTGGTAAAATTGATTTTAGCCACAACCCTTTCTCAATGCCGCAAGGAGGGCTGGAAGCTTTAGAAGCAGCCACCACTGAAGAAGAGTTATTGGCAATCACTGCATACCAGTATGACATTGTATGTAATGGGATAGAATTATCCAGTGGTGCCATTAGGAATCATAAACCTGAAATTATGTATAAAGCCTTTGAGATTGTTGGCTATGATCATGACTCGGTGGATCAAAAATTTGGCGGAATGATTAAAGCTTTTAAGTTTGGGGCACCACCACATGGTGGCATTGCCCCAGGAATTGACCGAATGGTAATGTTACTAGCTGGTACCGCAAATATCAGAGAAGTCATTGCTTTTCCTTTAAATCAACAAGCTGAAGATTTATTGATGGATGCACCTAATTATGTTGATAATAAACAGCTAAGAGAGTTGAATATAATGCTATCGCCATCAGTACAGCTTAAAATTAAGAAAGAGATATAGCCATGTCCGTCTGCTTCAGTAGACCTTATTTGAAACTCCACTTCTGTGGTCAGTTTGTGCGTCACCGCTGTGCTCAAATTCTTACCTATATTATGATACGCGCAGGTTTTGCTCATCCTCTCTCTTTTAAATTTATTCACATGCTCGACTTTGGAAAGAGGTCGATATTAATTCCAATTATCATTGCACTTAATATCACACTTGCACTAGCGAGTAATATACAAACTACAATTAAACTCACCACAAAAAATTATCTTGCTACTCGTTTCCTTAATGCTACCTTTATGTTTGCCAATAATGATGGCGTGCTAGATATTGGAGCTAAAGGAATTTTTGATCTAAATGGCACACAGTTAAAAGCCAATGAGAGAATGCCTATCGCTTCCGGCACTAAACCGATTACTGCAGCTGCAATATTAAGGTTATATGATCAAGGTAAACTAGATGTCCAAGACCCGATTAGTAAATATTTAGATCAAGAATCAGCTGTGTGGATAACTAAAATACCAGATTGGGCTGATAATGTGTCTATACATCATCTACTTACACACACTAGCGGAATTGCTGAATATTACATGAATGCGCCTATAAATGTAAATATGTCCTTACAAGATATCAATAAGTCTATTATTAATTTTGCAGCTTCTAAACCTTTGGCCTTTAATCCTGGGGATCAATATCTATATAGTAATACTAATTACATTATTTTAGGAATGATCATTGAAAAAATAAGTGAAAAACAGTTGGCACAATTTTTTTATGATGAATTTTTTAAGCCTCTTAAAATGAAAGCTTCTTACTTACCATCACTAGAAGAATCTATACTTATTCAGCAAAGTAATCATAATCGCTCTTTATATCCTGTGCGTTATGTTGCAATTCCTACAGGTGGTAGGCCGAAATTGGAACTAGCTAAATTTGAATATATGTTTGTTCCATATGCTGATGGAGGAGTGTTTTCTAATACCCGTGATATTATTACATGGTATAAAGCTCTGCATCAAGGAAAAGTGTTATCAAATCAATCATATAAGATGATGATCACAAAATATCTTCCTGTACCAAGCAGATCAGGACGTAAAAATTACACTGGCTATGGAGTGTTTATTTCTGAATTTACCAATGGCGATACTCTGATTCACCATTCAGGTAGCAAAAGTGGTATTAGTGAAGCTGGATTTATTCCAGAGCAAAATCTTTATTTTGCAATTCTTGGTAATGTATCCATGGAATCACGAGAAAAAATAAGTAACACGATTGATTTAAACAAACCTGAAAACCAATTAGATATTATCTACTTTAGAGAAGCTGTATTAACAGCAGTTGAAGGTAGTTAAAAAACATATTATAGTATTATGAAAGATAAACAATTTACTTGCAGCTAATTTAGATGAATGCTATAATCCCACCCTTATGGACAGCATATTTTATAAATTAATACATATTTCTATTCTTAGCGTTTCATCAATTATGGTGGTGGGCGCCTGCCGCCTCTATTAAACATTCCAAACACAGTTTCCATCCTAAATCCGATAGTTTGTTATAGTTAATGATAACATCATAAAAATTAATATGCATAAGCAAAGAGTAAAAATATGTATAAATTTAAAATTATATTAACCACCGGCCTTGCCATGTTTGCCATGTTTTTTGGTTCGGGCAATTTAGTATTTCCAATAAAGCTGGGCATTGATTCTGGCAGCCAATACCCAATTGCCAGTTTAGGACTTATTCTTACAGGAGTGGTAGTGCCTTTTCTTGGGTTAATAAGTATGATATTTTATCAAGGCGACCGTGATCGTTACTTTGGTTTACTCGGGAGATGGGCTCCTTTCACTCTCAGCTTATTAATATTATCATTACTTGGGCCTTTTGGTGTAGTTCCACGCTGTATAATTGTTGCGTATGGTGGTATTAGTTTGATCTGGCCTGAGATCCCCTTAATATTGTTTAGCGCTGTTTTCTCAGCAACTATTATATTAATCATTTGGCATAAGAGTAGACTAGTACCAATAATTGGTAAAATATTAGGTCCTTTTAAGATTGCTGGAATAATTATAATTATTATTGCTGCTGTCAGCCAGTCTCCGCATCTTGCTGATACAACCACCGCAGAGAATCCTTTATTGACAGGGTTGTTTCAAGGATATCAGACTATGGATTTACTGGCAGCCTGTTTCTTTTCAATTACGATTATGGAATATTTACGTAGTATCAATCCTAATAGAGAAGAAGTATTAAAAACCAGTCTTGCTGCTAGCTTCGTTGGAGCTTCATTGATCTCAATAGTTTATCTTGGATTTGTAGCTCTTGGCGCTTATTATGCTTCATATCTGGTGGATAAAAGCCCGGAACAATACCTGGCTGTGATAGCTACTCTAACCCTCGGCAATAATGCTGCGATTATAGTAGCAGTGACTATGTTTTTAGCTTGTCTTACTACTGCAGCTACCTTATCAAAACTATTCGCTGAATTTTTATATCACGATCTAGTTAGGGAACGTATTTCCTGGCCAATATCAATTATTATCACCATTATCATCAGTTTTTTACTGTCACTAATTGGTTTTACTGCTATTTCACAAGTACTTGGTACGATATTAGAGTATATTTATCCCGCTTTAATTGCTCTCAGTGTGTCCTCAATCCTTAAACAATATATGGATTTCATACCGGTAAAGCTAATTTTTTGGGGAACAATAGTTATGTCAGTAGCACTGGAATTGATCTTGCGCTAAAAAGTAATACCAGGCTCTATTAAAGTAGAGCCTGGTAAAGATAAGAGTCTGTTTAGAACAATATTTTTAGCTTAACCGTACCTTGATGATTTTGGTATTTTTTACGAAGGTTGCAATTATAATTTGCTGAAACCTCTATATTATTATATTTAGCAACTATTCCGCCACCAAGATTATAACTAAACTTTGCTGACTTAGCTCCAAGGCTTGCGTTATTTTCAAAATAACTGTCCATCCACGCTAGCTTTGCTTTTACCTTCTGTTTTTTATTGAGTAAGTAACTTTCTACCGCAACATGTACCGATGGTACAACTACTAAAGCTTCCGATAGTTTTTGTGGCATCATCATGTTAATACCGGTTATGGCAGTTAAGGTATTATTTGATTTTGCAGCGACTGAGACATTATATACTCCAACACCACGCTCAGAGTAAGCACCATCCCTGTAATGAGCATATCTAAGACCAACATTAGGCATAAAATACAAATTCTCATTCGCTATAATCTTATAATTGAGTGAGGCTTCAGCGCTATAGCTTTTATTTTTAACTTTGCCAGTGGCTATTTTATCCATGATAAATCGCTTGGTAGTAATTTTACTCATACCTGCTGCTAACATAGTTTTTAGTGAGAAATTATCATTTAACTGATGTGCACCATATAGCGATAAAATATGGCTGTTACCAGTAGTTTTATCACCAGCTCGACTTTGTTTATACTTGAATCCAGAACGAATATTACTATAAGCAATACCAACTATATTTTTTTCGTTTAATTCAAAATCACCACCGATAGTACCACCAGCACTATTGCCGTTATAACCAGCAGATCCTTTATCTGGTCTCTGTTTGCTTACGCCATATATACCTCTAGCCCACACACCTTGTAATTTGCGTTTAGCCTCATCACCAGCTGCAACACCAACGCCACTGGAAACCATAATTTCAGGTTGATTAAAATTTAACTCATTCATCCTATTATCGATAGTATGATGGATAGTTTCTGTAACTTGTTCAGCAACCTTAATCTGTGCCTGTACTGCTTCCTCCATTCTATTCATAGTAGTCTTACGCTCGTCTGGTGAAAGTGCTGTCATACCAACTACGTATAATAGCGCCTGTTGTTCTGAAGTTTTGGTGCCTATTGGCGCATCTAGCTTTGCGATCTCTGCTTCTGCTTTACTAAATGTAACTCCCATACTATTTAGCTGCCTGATTGTATCTTCAACATTTTTATGATTTTGGATTACTGGTGCTGTAAGCTGCGATACCAAGGTTTTGGTAGCTGTATCCTGGTGTACTACTACATTAGAACTTGTGTCTATTATAGTACTTGTTGCTTGAATCAATGATTCTTTAATTTGCACTACACGCTGCTGTTGTACTTCCGCATCTACTTGAGTATAACGTATTTGTGGTACTGGTTGCTCTATATCTATTATCCTGTTTTCTCGTTGATTTTGCTCATTAACAACCAACTCCTGAGGCTGATTAGCGACTACTTCTAGCTCTTGCTGCTGTACTGACCGATTGTTGTTGACTCCTAGCTCTAGCCGCTGCGGTTCATTCTGCTCGTTTTGTCTTAGCTCCTGAAGTAGATTAACAACTACTTCTGGTTGTTGGTTGTGATTTACTGGTGGTTGCGCTAATTGTTGGGCTTTGGCGTTTGTAATCAAAGCATTTTGCACATATTGCCATCCTGCTGGAATATTGATTATATTTCCTTGGGGTACCACAATTTGAATATTCTGATTTTGTGGAGCAAAAACACCATTATCAAAAATGATGTTATTACTATAAATATCACTATTTAAAGTATGTTGTGCATTATTTTGGAATTCCACTATTCCTACAGGAGTACCATTTTGGCCAATAGCACCAACATTACCGTTAGCTGCAAAAATTACGCGTCCATGACCAGGTGCAGCTGCTAGAATAGCTACAGGAGCGGCAAAACCGTTAACAACAGTAACTTGTGCGTTCTGATGATTCAATAAAATATGATTAGTTGATAAAGTACGATCAATAATTTGTACTGGTGAATTACCATTAATTTCAACTATGTTTGCATAAATTGGCTGATTAAAGATAACATTGCCAGTACCTGCACGTACTCGTGCAACTCTTGCGTTTATTTCTCCAATCTGCGCTACTGTACTTCTACCAGCAAAATCTACTGTACCAAGACCTGTTATCTTACCCGCAAAATTGATATTATCATCAACTGTCAAGGTTTGCCCAGCATCTAATAAGCTTAAGTTAATAGCATGAATATTACTAGTTGATAATTGAATATTAGCATCTGCAGTAGAAAATTGAATGTATTTTAACTGTTTCAGAGGTTTTGCTATCTGATTTTGTAGATGTCTATTACCTGCTAACTGTAATGTACCTTGATTATTATTCTTGGTTCTAATACGATTGACATATAAATCATTGTTGCTTAGTGATAAATTATGATCACCTCTAAAAACTATATCTTTTAAATTCTGTAGATTAACCCCTATATTACCAACAAAATCTGTGTTCTTGACTATATTAATAGTTCCTGTATTATTTACTGCAGTAGTAATGTCGCCATCAAATCTACTGCCTAGAGATATACTACCATCACCAGCAAAATTTAAAGTTCCTCTATCAATAATGATATTTTGCATATTGCGGCTAAACATATCCAAGTTTTTCTCAAAAATTACATTTCCATCATTTACTTCAATATTTTTAGCAAATACTGCATCTTTAAAAGTAATATTAGTGTTACCTACGGTACTAATTTGCGCCAAACGATTATCTTGATCGCCAATAATATCTGTAATCTCAATATTCCTATTGCCCATAAATTCTATAATACCTTCATTATCTCCTGCATAGATTATTTTATTAATACCAGCATATATATTTATATTGTTATTAGTAGAATCAACAATTAATCGAGCATTAGCACCAGCGAGAGATATTTCTGCAGTTGCAACATCTGATTTTATAGTCAAACGTTTATTATCTTCTACGTATAGACTACCAATAGTACCTCTAATGTCATTTGGTTGAAAGCCAATTTTGTTATTAAAAACTACATTATTATTAATTTGTATAGAACCTTGAGTAGCGTTGCTATAAATTCTCCCCTCATATGTAACAGCAGAATTAAATCTGATTATTCCATTGGCTGTATTAGCTCCATTACCAAAGTATATATTACCTAAAGCCGATATATCATTACCATTAATTGTAAATTTAGATGCAGCGTCAGTAAAAGAGCCGTCGTTTTCAAAAAAATTAAACTTCACAAAATTGATATCAACTTTTTTATTTTGTCCGGAGCTATCAATAATGTCTTGATGCGATAGATCTATTGCATGCAATCTGATAGTTGTTTGATTTTTTCCATTAATATCTAAGTTTCCTAAGTCTACAGCTTGGTTTTTTACGTTAAGAATAGCTCTATTATTAGGAGCGTCTACAAAAAGTTGAGAAGTAAAGTCTCTGGTATCACCATCGTATCTTAGGGTAGAATTATGTTGACCTATTCGCACATTATCGCCATTTTGTAAACCACGCCCTAAGCCCCAATCATTATTACCTAGGAACGAATTACCTCCGCTAACTCCATTTGCTGCATAAGCTTCTCCGCTTAAATTTGCTAAGCTAGAAGTAGCTACCAATAAATACTTTAAGAATTTTAATTTGTTGCTCGATCTCATACAGTGCCTCGGATAGAATAATTGAGAAATATTTACGATTAATTATTATATTCAATAACATATTATACATTAAATTACAAGAGATATCTTATTGTTATTAATGATATTAACAGAATAATTAATGAAATTTGATGATTTTAGAAATATGAAGAAGCAAAGAAAGCAAAGACTCTAATAATGCCCAAAAAACTAATGATCTATTTAGACCCATGCTATTTTATCTATATTTTTGTACATATTTTTATATACTGGTTACAAAATATCTGTGAATCAAAGAGGCTTAAGTCATGCAAAAGTTTTTAAGTTTAATAATTACCGCCGCTGTCTTATATATGATTTTTCAAATGAAAGTTAATAATAAGTCAGATAGTCAGGATGCTGAAAAAACTCAGCAACAGAGTACCACAGCATCAACAACAGAGAACCAGAATCTAACAGGAAATTTTCTTGAAAAAACCGTATCTAATGTGCTAATTAATGTTTTAAAAACCGAAGAAGGTAAGTTGTTTTTTGAAAATATTTTACAACCTGTTAACAAACCAATAGCAGGGATCGAAGGATTTAAAGTTAATAATGCTGATTTAATTAAATCAATGTTTAAGATCAATGATTTCGGTGAAGGTACAATAGGTCCAGCTTCTTGTGGACATGTTGTTACTGTAAACTATCAGATTCTAGATCTAAGCAATAACATGATTGACCAACAAACCAAAACCCTTACCTTGGGATCTCAACCAGTCATAGCTGGGCTTGATAATGTTATAGTTGGGATGATGGTTGGCCAAACTCGTCATGCAATTATACCAGCAAAATACGCCTATCAGGCTGATCGATACAAGAATCTCGGTATAGAGCAGGATGCTACTTATAAGATTAACGTGGCGCTAAAAGAGATTCTTCCACATAACTTTGCCAAAATTGGTGAGGTTAAAATTTTCGATGATGAAATTGCTTATCGAGTACCATTAATTTGCGGTGATAGAGCAATATTTAATGCCAAAATTACTAAATTGACAAATGGTAAGGTGATATATGATACTGTTGCAAAATCACAGAAAATTCAAATGAGAATTGGTGATATTAATTATCCAATGATTTTTTCTCATGCTCTATATGGTAAAATTCCTATAGGAACTAGAACAGTAATTGCTAAAGGCAGAAATTATAAAGCTCTAGGTGCTGGAGTTAGCGTACTTTTTCCTAAAGAACAATTGCCAGCTGATGAATATTTTATGTTGGAACTAAGCGATTTTGAAACAGAATAGTAGGCATTGCGTACAAAATTTTATGGAATTAATAGTTCAAAAATTTGGAGGAACATCAGTTGCTGATACTAACAGAATTAAAAAAGTGGCGCAGTTAATTCATACTGCTTTAACTGAAGGTAATCAACTCATTGTGGTAGTATCGGCAATGGCAGGAGTCACCAATCAATTAATTACATTATGTAGTGAAGTATCAGCTCTTGACACATCAGCTAACTGGGCTGAATATGACGCAGCTTTATGTAGTGGTGAAATGGTCACGGCCGCATTACTAGCATTATGTTTACAGACTACAGGTATTAAGTCAAGATCAGTGTTGGCTTGGCAATTGCCTATTTTGACTAACGACAATTATGGTCATGCTGCAGTTGAATTAATCGATAATAATATATTAAAACAGTGCTTACAACATGGAATTGTTCCGGTGGTTGCAGGCTTTCAGGGAATGACCTCCGAGCTTAAATGTACTACTTTAGGTAGGGGAGGATCAGATACAACTGCTAGCTTAATTGCTGCAAGTATGGAAGCCAACCGTTGTGATATTTATACAGATGTTGAAGGAGTATTTACTGCAGACCCGCGAATTGTACCTGCTGCCAAAAAGCTTAAAGAAATATCTTTTGAAGCTATGCTGGAATTATCTTCATCTGGAGCAAAAGTACTGCATCCTCGTTGTGTCGAAACAGCAATGAGATACAATATACCTATTAGAGTAGTATCTTCATTTGCTAATAATGTTAGCGGCACCTTAGTTACGGCAAGAGATAAAATAATGGAACATAAAGCTATCACCGGCATTACTTCAAATAAGAATTTATTAAAACTCACTATATACCGCCCTAAAGTTGATTTCGGCGTAATCTGTGCGCAGTTGGCACAAAATAATATTCATATTGAATTAATGATAAATATAACTGCCGGAGAAAATTATAGTTTTATTATACAATTAAGTGATAAGAATAAATTAGAGCTGTTATTACACAAGCTGACTATTGATTTTGCTGTTGATGTAAATATCGCAACTGTATCAATAGTAGGATTCGGTATTAAAAATGATAATTTATTTATCCAAACAATGTTAGAAGCGATTAGCAAAGAATCAATAGCAATATTTGCAGTACAAATCTCTGAAATTAAAATGCTGGTGTTAGTCGAAGATACTCATACCGAAAAAGTAATTCGTATTTGTCATCGATTTATTAATTAATAAATATGTTTTTATCCATAGTAGAACTATCTAATATTCCGCGTTTTCGTCATATTGCTGATTCTTTCGGCACAGCAGCTGAACTTATAAAAAGGTAATAGTATAGCAAAGCCAGTTGAATTATGATACGTTAATTTCAAAGCGAGGCTGCGCAGCGTAGATTACTACGTGAGCACAGCCGAGACTTGCAAAATTGATGTATCATAATTCAACTGGGGAAGCTATAATGGTAGTTGCATATGCTTGTTTATTAATAGCGGTGATTTTATCATTATTCGGCAAAAACGTAAAAATATTATTGTTTCTTATTATAGTTGCTCATACCGTAGCGTTCTATGCTCATATAGTTACTCTTACTGGATTAATGATGGTTATGAGTTTCTCTACTATTACATGGTTGTATTTTCATCATCATGACAAGATAAGGTTAATAAAATGGGGTCTATTGGCCATGATGATAAGCTATGGCGTATTATTTTCTCAGCATTTGTTACCTGGATTTAATAATTTCTTAATTTTAAATAAAATACGTGTTTCTTTAATATCTTGTCCATTTTCGATGTATCTAAACTTTGACAAGGTAGTAATGGCATTGATTTTATATATATCCAGTCCATTATTACTTCAGGAAAAATTTTTGGATCTAATTGCAATTAAGCAATCTTTTAAACCATTAAGTATTTGTCTGCTAATAATTATTCCTCCAGCAATGTTTGGTAATTATTTAACCATTGACCTCAAGATCTCGAAGTACCTCATTATCTGGGCTATTAATAATTTATTTTTTGTCTGTTTTGCAGAAGAAGTATTTTTTCGTGGTATAATTCAAACCCACTTTATATCTTTATTGGCCAAGTACCGCTTACCAGCAATAGTACCAATTATCATAACTTCATTATTTTTTGGGATGGCACATATTAAAGGAGGGGCATTATACGCAATTTTTGCTACAGTTTGTGGTATATTTTACGGCTATACTTATCATAGCACTGGTAGAATTTTTGCAGCAATACTAGTACATTTTATGCTGAATTTATGTCATTTTATATTCTTTAGTTACCCGGCATCCATTTCTATGTGTCCTTAGAGCCTGTCTGACACGTGCATCTAAGAAGTCTAGGAATAACGTATAATTAAAATAGGAATGCTTGCCCTTTCTGTACAAATCCTAAAAAACCATCATCTTGAGCATTTGGCAATGTTCCTGAGTTATAATGGTATAGCCACATTTTACTTTTGATATTTAATGGTAATTTAATCAATTCATCATAATGAGCATGCACAGCGCTCGGAGTATTTTGAGTCTCACAATCATGAAAAATAATATTACTTTGTTCATAGTATGTCAGGAATTGATCGAATGCCATCCTGGTATCTGTAGTAAGGAATATTCTTTGATCATTAGCTTTAAAGAATAAACCATAAGAATCTACTAGATGATGATTATTTTTTACATGCACGGTTTTAACTAGTTCAAAATTAATATTTTCCCACTGAAAACATCTTGTGTGATCTAAATATTGGGGAATAAAATATGTTTCAAGAGTGGCGCTTTCGGTATCTAAAGTTTTCATACCTGCTGATAAGGAATGCTCCCATAGATTATTTAATATATTTTTATGAGCTATAAGATAAGGCTTAGTACAAGAGGTATCAAATTTACGAGAAAAACCAAGCCATTCAAGTCCACCACTATGATCAGCATGAATATGACTTATATATATGGAATCAATATCTTTATAGGAATATCCTAAATCGCGCAAAGCAAACCTAGCATCAGATCCACAATCAATAAGTAACTTTTTATCATTAGACTCAATAAGTATATTAGAATGATAATTATTACTGGTAAAAGCAGCTCCACTACCAATGAAGGTCATTTTCATTTAAATAATATTATTGATTCAATCATTGGTTACTACTCTAATATAGCTAGAGTCAGTTAGGTGGTAACAGTTGAATTTTAAGGTGATGAAACTCCGCATAGATTACTTTGTTTCGACAACCCAATCTTGACAAATTTGACTGTTACCACCTAACTGACCGACGCTATATTTTATTTAACCATACAAATGGTGGCTCCATCCCACGCTTCCGGACAGCCATTTGCTATAAAATTTTTACAGCGTTCGATATATAAGAGCAATAATTGGTCACTTGGTTTTTGCTCCAGACATTGGACAAATAATTTTTGTGCCGCAAAAAAATCTTTGCTTTGATATAATTGACAAGCTTTTTCCATATGAACCTGAATAGATAGCTTATATGACTGTTGATCTAAGCTATCTGCATCAAAGACCTCGTATAATTCAGTGATTTTAGATTTACCTATGACTTTAACTTTATCAATAAAACGTATTTTAAATTGCTCAGTACTTGGTAATTTACTAAGCACATCACCAGTAATTAATAATTTAGTATTATAAATACGGTTTAGTGATTCAATGCGCGATGCTACGTTAACCGCATCGCCTATCGCAGTATCGTCAATTCGATCTTTTGTTCCTAAAGTGCCCAATACTACTTGACCAGTATTGATCCCAATTCCTACCACTATTGGCTGCAACCCCTCTTTAATTATAACTTCATTAAATTCATCCAATATTTTAAGTATTTCAATACCTGCTTGCACTGCATATTGAGGTAGTTCTTTAAATAAAGCTATTATGCCATCACCAAGAAATTTATCTATAAATCCTTGATTGTGCTCAATAATAGGGTTAATCTTATTGAAATAACGATTCAGAAGGTTAAATATCTGCTCAGGAGTTAACAGTTCTGATAATGTCGAATAGCCAATAATATCACAAAATAATATAGAGAGCTCAAGATTTTTCACTATTTCAGGCTCAATATTGTCAAATTCTTTAATTAACAACATTTCCAAAAATTGACGAGGGACAAATTTACGAAAAGTTGCTACTTGATTCTCTAAATTTTCTAATAGTCTATGTTGTGTTAACCCTTTTTCTACAGCTAATAATAAACCTTCTTCATCCCAAGGCTTGCGTAAGTAGCTGAATAGATTAGCATTGTTAATAGCATTTATTGCCGATTCCAATGTAGCTTGTCCTGTAAGTAGTAATTTTATTGGTTTTGGATATAATGAATGAATTTTAATTAATACCTCGTCACCAGTCATTCTTGGCATTAATTGGTCAGTAATAATTAGTGCTACTATATTTCCTTCCTCATAAATGTCTTTAATAATTTCTAATGCTTCTTCTCCGCTTTCAGCTATTTCATATTCATAACTATCTTTAAATTTATTCTGTAACTGCGATAATAAACTATCTAAAACAAACTTTTCATCATCTACACAGATAATATAGGCTTTTTTTTGAGATTTTTTATAATCAGCTTGCATTGCAAAATCCTGTTTCGTCTGGTTGTGTATAGCTAGAGTCAGTTATGTGGTAACCGACGCTATAACTGGTAATATTATTTTAAAACATGTAGAGCCTGGTCTACTAGTAAATGTGATTTGGCCGTTATGAGTCTTAATAATTTTCTGACAGATCGTTAGTCCTATACCGATTCCTTCGCCTCTAGGCTTAGTAGTAAAATATGGTTCGAAAATTCTTGAGATAAGTTCAGGCGAGATACCAGGGCCATCATCCTCAAATTCGACAATAATGTTATTTTCTTGTAGCGAGGTGGTGATAATGATTTGACCATTACCTTTCATCGAATAAATAGCATTATTTAATATATTCGTCCAAACTTGAATTAATTGTTCAGCTCTACATAGAAATTTAGGCAGTGGCTGATAATTAGTAATAACATTAATGCCATATTTTAATTTGTTATGCAGGATAGTAATGGTAGTATCTATATCACTACATATATCTGTTTCGGTGATCGTTCCAGCATCTGCTCTAGAATAAGAGCGTAGGGCAGTGACTAGTGAAGAAATTCGACTACCAGCTACTTTTATATTCTTAATATGCAAGTAATTTATGCCAAACTGTTTCAAAAGCTCAATAACATAATTACCATTTGGATTCTTCAAGAGTGACAGCACTCCATCCATATTCTGATCAGTAAAACCCATGCTTGCTAGATCTTTGCTTAAGGTAGATGACAGATCTAGACCATTAGCAACCAGTTTTTCACTAATTAGTTTAGCAGCACTGCGGCGCTCTTTAGTAGACTGACCAACATAATTAAATGATAAAATTTGCGTGCATAAGTCACGGTAAATAGTTTTTTGTGATTCAGCTAAGTTTAGGAACTCAACATCAACTTGCGTAGAACTACTGCAATATTTTTCTATCTCTCCAATACCAGCAATAATTGCTCCTAGCGGAGTATTAACCTCATGCGCAATTCCTGTAATAAGCTGACCTAAAGATGCCATTTTCTCAGATTGAATTAGTTGCAACTGATTTTGTTTCAAAGTATCTAACGCTGTCACTAGTTCTTGTGTGCGCTCATTAACCAAATGTTCGAGATTTTCTTTATATTGCTCTAATTGCCTTATGGCTTTAACTTTTTCGGTAACATCACGAAAGCTCCACACTCTACCTACAATCTTGCCTTCTATTTGCTGTGGAATAGAGTAGCGTTCAAATATTCTACCATCTTTAAATAACAAAGTATCAAAACTTTCTTGTGTAAGATCTTGATATAGCTCTTTTACCTTCTCTACGAATGATACAGGATCTACAAGCTGGCTAAGCACATAGTTCAAAGCCGGCTCGTCATTTTCTTGTTGCTCAATTTCAGGAGGAATATGCCATAAATCTATAAAACGTTTATTATAGCCAAGAATTTTACCGGTATTGTCTACAACCAATATACCATCAGCAGTAGACTCTAAAGTAGCTAATAACAACGAAAAAGACTCGACATGCGACAATATTTTATATTTCATAAAATTTAATTATAAGGTAAGTTATTACATGATAGTGTTCGCGGAAACTTATACCAATTGCAATAATTAACGCGGTGGCCTAAAATGGATTTTTAACGGATAAAAGGTACTCAAATAGCTAAGTTAATATTGCCGCTAGGTTTTCATGATCATGATTTTATAAAAATGATGAAACATGAGCCGCATGGTCGGAATCGCATACGTTTATTGGCGATGTATCACCTTCAATTAGGCAAATCTTTTAAAGCCATATCTGCAATAGTGAAGTTGCACTGGAAAACCGTGCAATCATGGCTCAGAAGATTTAGAAATCATGGTTTTGAAGGTTTATTTGAATCACAAAGAAGCGGCGCTCCTAGGAAGATTAACACTCTACAAGAATCTGCTCTTTTTGATAAAATCAATATGCTCAGTGAAAGTGAAACTGGCGGGTATATAACCGCAAAGGAGCTACATAACATGTTGCTTGAGGAATATGGCGCTAAATGCGCTTTAAAAACAGTCTACAATACTATGCATCGCCTTGGTTTTAGCTGGATTACTTCTCGTTCAATGCATCCAAAGTCAAATCAAGAGACTCAAAATACATATAAAAAAACTTCCCAGACATGTTAACAGAATTATTACCAAAAAATATCGATAGATGTAACGTTGATATATGGTCTCAGGATGAAACTCGAGTTGGGCAACAAGGTAGCTTAACTCGTATATGGGCTAAACGCGGCACTAGACCCCGTAAAGTTCGGCAACAGCAATTCATTTCAACATACATTTACGGAGCTGCTTGCCATGATACGGGAGAATCTTTTGCATTAATTTTACCATATGCCAACACACGGGCAATGAATAAATTCTTAGAAGACCTTTCTCTCACTACTCAAAGCAACCGACATATAGCTTTACTAATGGATAATGCAGGTTGGCACACAGCCAAAAAACTAACTGTTCCAAGCAATATCACTTTGATACCGCTTCCGCCTTATGCACCAGAACTTAATGCAATGGAACAAGTTTGGGAGTGGATCAAAAATCATTTCTTGTCTAACCAATGTTACGGTGCATATGAAGATATTGTCACTATGGCTTGTTACGCTTGGAATCAACTTGCTCAGAATGTAGATTTAGTAAAATCAATTATGTATAGAGACTGGATAAATACACCGTGTTAATTATTGCAATCGGTATTAGGCATCAAGTTAAGGAAATAAAGTAATATAACCAGTCTGAGTGAGCTGAAACCATTAGTGAAGCAATCCAGTTGTAGCTACTTGTTTGAAGACATGCTCTAAAGCTCCTCGCAATAACGGGTTTTACTTTATTTCCTTAACTTGACGCCTATGGTTGTTAAACATTAGACCTCTTTCGAAACTGGACTAAATATGCTATAAAGTCGAATTTACTTAATTTAGAACTATATGAGATATAAAAATTTAAGCATTTTATCGGAAGAGCATTTTAGAAGATTAACTGGGGTAAGAAATAGTACATTCGAAAAGATGGTAGGGATTTTAAAGACAGAGAAACAAATAAATAGGAGGTACCAAGGTGGCAGAAGAGCTAGTCTTAGTATGGAAGACAGCCTATTAATGACACTTGAATATTTAAGGGAATACCGTACCTATTTTCATATAGCTAAGAATTATGGGGTTAGCGAAAGCAGTGCATTTAAAACAATTCGTTTTGTTGAAGACACTCTAATAAAACATCCGGATTTTGCTCTTCCAGGTAAGAAGGCTCTAGTTAAAAGCGGTATGGAGTATGAATTAGTTTTAATAGATGCTACAGAAAGCCCTATAGAGCGACCCCAAAAAAACAGAAATACTATTACTCAGGTAAAAAGAAAAGACATACGTTAAAGACTCAAATAGTAGTAGATAAGAAAAGCAAACGAGTCATATGCACTTCTTTTTCCAATGGTAAGCGTCATGATTTTAAATTATTTAAAGAATCAAGAACCCATATACTGCCTGAGGTTAAAGTGATTACTGATACTGGTTATCAAGGCTTACAGAAGATTCATACAAATTCTGAGCTACCAAAGAAAAAGAGTAAAAAGAATGCTTTAACCAAAGAAGATAAGAAAAATAATAGAAGTTTAGCAAGTGACAGAGTATTAAATGAAAATGTTATAGGTATGTTAAAGCGTTTTAAAATAATTGCTGAGGACGTTCAACAAACTGTGTCAAACCTAGAAAGATAATTTTTTAATGATAAAAAATTATCTTTGCAACCGATTCAGGATAAAGATAAATTAATAAGTAATTTATCTTTATAAACTGTACAGAAAGCAGAGAGTTTGACATGAAGAAGAATATAAACAGTAATAATTTAACTGAAGTTAGTTTAGCGCAGCAAGTAACAAATTTACCTTCGACACAAAATGAGGCGTTAGCCGAGATTGTTAGGGGTCTCTATCAAGGCAAACCATTACTTGGTAAAGGTGGGCTGTTAACAAATTTAGTTAAAGACTTAACACAAATAGCTTTGCAAGGTGAGATGGATTCTCATTTAGAAGAAGAGACGCTTGAGCAAGGCGGCAACCGCAGAAATGGCGTTGCTACTAAAACTATGAGAACCGGTAGTGGTGCCTTTGAACTTGAAGTACCCAGAGATCGCAACGGTAGTTTTGAACCACAATTAATTAAAAAACGCCAAACAATATTAAATGAGGAACTTGATAATAAAATACTAGCCCTTTACGGTCTTGGGACATCCTATGATGGGATAGCTAATCACTTACAAGAAATTTATGGGGTAGAAGTATCGGCAGCTACTATCTCTAGTGTAACTGATAAACTAGTGCCAATGCTAAATGAATGGCGAGCAAGACCGCTTGAATCGGTATATGCAGTGATGTTTTTAGATGCAATGTTTTTTAAAGTAAAGCAGGATAATAAAGTCATCACTAAAGTACTCTATAATATTATGGGCATCAACAGTTCAGGATATAAAGAGATACTGGGATTTTATCCCGCTGAATCAGAAGGAGCGCATTTCTGGCTTTCAGTATTAAATGATTTAAAAGCACGAGGAATTGAAGATATATTGATTGCCTGCATAGATGGTCTCAAAGGTTTTCCGGAAGCGATCAGTACGGCATTTCCTAGAACTGAAGTACAGCTTTGCATAGTACACCAAATTCGTAATTCATTAAAAAATGTTGCCAGTAAGAACCAAAAAGAATTCATGGTAGATTTAAAAACTGTCTATCAGGCAGCAAGTAAGGATTCTGCTGAGTATAATCTATTACAACTTGACGAAAAATGGGGTAAAAAATATCCAATGGTTATAAAATCCTGGCAACAAAATTGGGATAATTTAACCACTTATTTTAAGTACTCGAACGAGGTAAGGAGGCTGATTTATACTACCAACCCTATAGAGGGTTTTCATCGTCAAGTCAGAAAATATACCAAAACTAAAGGCTCATTCACATCAGAAAACGCCTTGTTTAAATTGATGTTTTGCGCTATAAAACAAATTACAGCTAAATGGAATATGCCGGTACCAAATTGGGCTTTGGCAATTTCTCAGCTGGATATTTATTTCCCAGACAGACTAAAATTTAGGAGATGATTTTTAAAATGACACAGTTCACCGAACACTCCCTAATTGCTGATAAATATCGAAATAGACGCAAAAGATTTGGTCTTAGGTTCAATTTAATTGCTGGTTTATATAATTGGGATCTTGGTAAATGAGTTTCGAAAGAGGTCTATTCTCTTTTGCATTAAATATTATGACGACCTTTTGTAATAGGTTTAGAAATTTTAGGGGTATGACTTGGTTGTGACACACGCTCATTATCCTCTAACTTAAGAGAATGCATGTGCTTTACAGTTTTAGTTATATTTTGTGCTTTTGATTTTAATTTTGATGCATGTGATTCTTCAGATTGCTGGTCTTTGCTTAAATTATCAGGAACACCTATTTCTTTTACTAAACGTTTTAGCGTTTTTAATCCACGATGATCGGGATTGGTCGACTCCTCTTGCTCATATCGTTTACCATGAATATGGTGATGTTTTTTTACGAGATGATGCGCTATATTTTTATCTAACTTTGGATCAGCTAATAATTCTAACTCCTTATCTCTTTTAGCGCATTTTGTCTTTATAGCATTCAAGGTTTTGCTATGTTTATCAATTTTTTGTTGATGTTTAACTTTTAATCCTATTAGCTCTTTTCGTTTTTCATGCGGCAAGTCGGTAGTTGCTAGCATTTTATCAAACTGTGTTATTTTTTCTTGTTTATATTTAAGAGAATTAGTAAGCTTTTCCTCTAATTCATATATTTGCGCCCATTTTTTAGCCTTTGTTGCTAATTTCTCTTCAGCTTTTACTTTTTCGTCAGCATTATCATGTTGACCAGTCAATTTTGCTTGTTCACTTTTACTTAGCTCTTTACCTGACAATGCTTTTTCTAAAAGCTTATTATCATGTTCCAATTCTTGTAGCATGTTTGTGCTATATGAATTATATTCTTTTTTTAAAGATTGTATCTTTTGTTCTTGCGTCTCGTGAACGAATGCCTCATCGAAATGCTTATTTAAATCCGCATTAGCATCCCTTTGCATCTCTGTTGATCCAGATTGGTTGATGGCGGTATCTTTTATTTGCTGTTCTTGTGCGGCAATTTTAAAGCTAAGATCACTAACGATATTACGCAATGCCGGTGGAATATTAGGCATGGCCAATAGATTGGTAATAATGTTATGCAATCTGTCAAAATCAGCTAATCTTAAGCTACTAATTTCTGCTTTAATCTTGTTAATTTCATTGATGACGAAAGCTTGATCATCATTTGGCTTCTTCTGCGTATTTTTATTTTGAAAGGGCATCTTTACCTTTACTTTGAGATCCTTGCTCTATATTAGGTGTTTGACTTGGTTTTATTGATCCAATTGATTCTTTGATTGGTCCTTGTTGTTGAGCTTCTAAATTTGTTTTAGCTACAGTTGCAATTGCTTTAGCATCCTTTGACATTTCGAGATCAATCTGTGCTTTGGTCTGATGAGAGTGTTTATCTATCATTAATCGTTTTTGCGTCTCATCCAATTGCTTTGCTGTGTCTATGTTATCAGTTTGTTTCCCAGGATTATTTACTACTACGCCTTCTTTGCTTTTCTCAATTTCTTTTTTCTCTTGCTGTTTTCTTTGATCAACTTCTTCTAACTTTTTCTCAACATTTTGTTGTGACTCTACTACCGGCTCTTCTTTTTTAGGCTCTTTATCTTTAGAATCTATTGACTTAATTTCAGATTTTGTAGTTGCTTGCACCACCTCATTATTAACATCAGTTTTGCTTAATGATTCTATAGCTTCTTTTTTACTTTGTAATCCTTGGAATCCGGCTTTTTCTTCTTTTGTTGGATCATCTACTTTGAGTTTATCTTGATTAGCTTTTTCTTTGTCTTTTTCTTGCCCTTCTAAAGCTGATTCTTGTTTTTTACCATCTAAGTCCAATTTTTGCTTAGCTTCTACTGTTAAATCTGTAGATTCAACTTGTAGTACCTTGTCCATACCTAATTTTTGTGCAAGAGCAGCTTTTTCTTTTAATTTTTCTTCAGCAGTAAGTTCTAGATTTTTACTCTCTTTGCCTTGTTCTAGTTCTGGATTCTTGATTTCTTTATCACTTTTCTCCTGTAACACTGCTTCAAGGCCTAAAGTGTTAGCAAGTGATTGATTTTCTAAAGATAATTTTTGATTAGTAGCTTCAATTGCCAAATCTTCTTTAGGTTTAACTTGTGATACTGTATCAGCACCTAATTTTTCAGCAAGTTCATTAGTTTTGGCAGGAACATCAAGACTTTGAGATAAATCCATCCCCATACCTTGATTTTTAGCCACTTCTTTCATCATTTCCTTATACTTACCTTGAGTTACTGGTAAAGTATAAACATTGCCGTCCCGTTCTATATAACCTATAGCATCATCACCTTTTCCCATAAATTTTACCGGTACTGGTGTACTAACTTCAGTAAGTTTGCCTTGTTTATCATAATGTGCACTAAAATAAACAGCTTTATCTTCAGCAATATTTTTACCGTCTGCACCCTTGACGGCCATCGATAGATGTAGTGGGCCTTCGCCCGTTAGCTCTTTTGGAAAATCAACTTTACGGTAACCAGACACTTCCTTTGTTGAACCATCAGCCAACGTTACTGTGGTTGGTTCCTTAACCATAGTTTCAGTTAAAGTACATAATGACTGACCGTCTTTATTTTTTACTTCCTTAGACCGAGTGGATTCGTTTGATCCAGGCTCCCATTGTAAATCCTCAAATTTATCTTTAAATTTATTGTGAAATTGACCATAACCCTCTACCTCAGCATTATTCAATGCCGCATTAAGCTTTGGATCAGCAAGAGCCTTATTGATTGAATCTTTATTCTTTTCGTCTTGTAAAAACTGATTTAATTCTAATTGACTAAGTTTTTTGATTTGAGCTTTTTGTTCTTCGTTTTCAGCTTGATCGCTTAAAGCGTTTTGTAGTAACCCAAGTTGTTTGGAAATAACTTGGTCACGAATTTCTTTAGTAATAGTGTCAAATTCTTTATCTTCAAAGCCAACACTGTCCTGAGCAGTTTTTTGCGGTTGAATTTGCTGTTCTTGCTCTAGTTTTGTCTGTAGTCCAGATTCAACTTCTTTGTCTTTAACTTGAACTACTGTCTCTTCCTTAACCGATAACTGCGCTTCTTCTTTGTTAAGTTCAGTGGTTTGTTTTATTGGTTCTATATGTTGATCTTCTATTTTACTCATATTACTTATGTACTACTTTTTATAAATGTCTCTAAATAAATCACTTTTCTTGTTTATATTGCATTTGAATTACCACCACGACCACCTACCTGTTGTGGTGCTTTTTTATTGATAACTGTAGTAGATTGATCTTTTGATTTATCTTCCTGTTTTGTTGGTTGTTGTGATTTTAAATCACCGATTTTAGAAGCTGTTTCTTGCAATTTCTGTGAAACATTATCCTGTAACTTCTCTTTTTCGACAGTTTTATTAACAGTTTGCTGCTGCTTTTCTAAGGTAGCTTGTTTCTCTGTGCTCAACACCTGATCCAATGGTGGAGTTTTTTGATCTTGCTGCCTTGCTAGATCATTTTTTAACTTATTCTCTAATGTTGTATCTGGTGAGCCCATAGAATTTTTGAGTTCTTTAGCTTTCTCATCAAAAATAGCCTGGCACTTAGTTTGTTCTGCTATTAAGGCCTTGAGCTCAGGACTACTACCATATTTTTCCGCTCCTTTTTCACAGAGTTCTGTTAACCCTTTATAACCATCCTTCCCCCACTCTGCCAAAGATTTTCCAGTTGCTTTCTCGACAATCACATCTGTACTAACACCAACAAGAGACCCAGCAAGTATTGGCCCAATTGCCAGTCCACCTGTGGCCAGAGCTAATGTTACTCCCAGAGCTGTTCCAGCTCCCATTTCAACGCCAGTAGTTTTCTTTAGCACCTTATTTGCTACTTCGCCAAGTCCTGCTCCCGCTATTATTGCAGTAGGACTACCAGTTACGCTAGCAGCAAATAATCCGCCAACTACAGCACCAACACCAGCATGTTTGATCCCATAATGCGCACCTACAGCTCCAATAGCTGCTCCAGCTAGAGCACATCCACCATATACTGCTGCTGCTGCTGCCAACCCTAAACCACCAGTAGCAACAATTCCAGCAGCAACTGTTATTGCAATCCCTACGCCTACTACCGCCCCGACAACTTTACCATATTTAGAAATAAAACCGCCTATTGCGTCTTTAGCTTGTCCAGCAAGTTCTTTTGCTTTGTTAAGCCCTTTTCCACACCAGTCCAAAACTGTCCCAGCAGCCTTTTTATACCAGGGCATATTCTTAGCCGCTTCTATTTTCTCACTTTGAACTTTTTGTTCTTCAATGGATTTTTCTCCCTTGTTTTTTCCATCACTACCATAATCCTGTAGTTTTCCTACCGCACCTTTGATATCAGCTCCAGCGAGGTTAGTATTAGTATTAACTTTGGCTTTCGCCAGGTTAACTTCTTTTAATATAGCTTCTTTTAAGTTAGCATTTTGTAAATCAGCCTCTGTAAAATCAGTTTTAGTAAAATCAGCTTTTTTCGCTTCAACGCCTTCCATAACAGCTTTAGTAAAATCTGCACTTCTAGCTTTAATATTATTCAACTTAGCACCAGTCAAATCTACACCAGATGCTTTTACTTCATCTAATATTGCTCCATCTAACTTAGCGAACCTGGCTTTAACGCCTTCAAGATCTGCTCCACTAAGCTTAGCAAATTCTGCATCAACTTTATCCATATTAGCGCCGACAAAACTCACTCTCTCGGCATTAATTCTCTTTAGGATTGCACCTTCTAAATTTGCACCATCAAGTTTGGTAAATTCGTTTAATTCAGCGTCTGATAAATTAATGCCTTTGGCTTCTATACCTTTTAATATCGTATCTTGTAAATTTGCTTTGGTAGCAGTAACGTTATTCATATGTGCTTTAGTAAAATCACTCTCAATAGCATTACAATTAGTTAAAATTGCCCCATTTAAGATTGCATGCTGAGCTTGTACTTTCCTCATATCAGCACCAGCAAGAGAGATACCTTCCATATTCGCAAAATTAAAAGTAGCTTCTTTAATTGTAGTTTGATCCCATTTACCATTTTTAATATTAGCATAATCAAAATTGGTACTTTCAATTTGCGCAAATGATCCATCGGAACGTGGCATGTAAGCTCGTTTAAAATCACTGTCTTTGATGCTTGCAGCGTTAAAGTTAGTATTAAAAAAGTTAGCATCTCTAGCAGTAGTATTGTCAAATATTACTCCTTGCGTACGTGTTGAACCATCGATTTCTATTCTTTTAAGACCAAGATCAGCTCCTTCAAAACTTGAGCGACTAATATCAGCGCCGGTAAAATTACACCCACGTAAATCAGAGCCAGCAAAGCTTACACCATCTATTTTAGCATTAGTAAAATCAAGGCCGGATAAATCCACTTTTCTTAATGAATTTGTGCTATCTGTATTACCTTTAGCAGAACAATCAGCGATATACTTCGTATTAGGATCTAATTTTTTTCCCTCTTTTGCCAGCTCCTCTTTTTTAATCTCTTTGGCAAAGTCATTTAAAGATAATTTTGTCTCAGTTTTAATACGATCTAAATAAGTGACAACATTTTCTCTGGATAATTCAACATATCCTTTTGGCTGATCTCGCTCTGCTTTACTTGAACCTCTGGTATAAGCAGGATCAAAAGTATCTGATTGACTACTAAATACATTCTGAAAGCTTTTATGCATTATGTAGTCTTTTTCTGGAGGCTTAGCTCTCATTTCCTTTAGTTCTGCACTTAACGTGTCATAGTGTTTCTGGTCTTCTGCATTGGTAGTAAATCTAGTAACACCAAGTTTGCTATACGCTTCCTTAACCTCTTGTTTTTTCTTATTTAATGATTCTGTATAATCTTTATTAGGAAAACCCCCAGCTTTTGCTTGGTCTAACTCAGTCACTAAATCATCATATTTTTTGTTTCCTTTATCCACCCCTATTGTGACATATAATTTTTCTGTAACCCCTAGATTTTTATATGCTGCATTCACTGCTTGTTCTTTTTCCTTTACTAATTCCTGACGTTCTATTGTACGAAATATATCACCCTTAATATCAGCATATTGTCTGCCTAAAGCAGAAGTGGTGCTAAATTTGATACCTGCAACTTGATCACCCGTCATCATATTGTCAAATTGACATGTCGCTAAATCAGCGCCACGGAAATCTATATTTTTTATGGTATTATTTCCCTTAAAATTAGCATTAGTTAAATCAGTGTCACAAAATACAGCATCTGTCAGATCACAGTTAGTAAAGCTGGTATTTTTGATAATACTACCACTAAAATCCACTCCTTTTAGGTCAAGCAAAGAACTTACTGCTGTTCCATTCTTGTATTCCCTATCAAATTCCATACCAGATAGATCTGCTACTACTACAGTATTTGAGCCCTTGTGAGCACTATTTTCCTTTAGATAATCATTTAAAGTTATATTAGAATTTTCTTTCAATGCTTGCTGTTGTGCTTGAACATAATTCTTGATCTCATCCAAAGTTGGTTCATACGCCTTTATTTTAACGTTTAAATCAAGTTTCAGTGACTCATCAGATTTAGCCATATTTTACTTTCTATATTAAGTTGATAATATCCAAATCAAAATGGTACTTGATTGCAAGACAAATCACAATTTTGGTTAATGAAACATTAGACCTCTTTCGAAACTCATTTACCAAGCTCCCAATTATATAAACCAGCAATTAAATTGAACCTAAGACCAAATCTTTTGCGTCTATTTCGATATTTATCAGCAATTATTTTAAAACGCTTTAACATACCGATAACATTTTCATTTAATACTCTGTCACTTGCTAAACTTCTATTATTTTTCTTATCTTCTTTAGTTAAAGCATTCTTTTTACTCTTTTTCTTTGGTAGCTCAGAATTTGTATGAATCTTCTGTAAGCCTTGATAACCAGTATCAGTAATCACTTTAACCTCAGGCAGTATATGGGTTCTTGATTCTTTAAATAATTTAAAATCATGACGCTTACCATTGGAAAAAGAAGTGCATATGACTCGTTTGCTTTTCTTATCTACTACTATTTGAGTCTTTAACGTATGTCTTTTCTTTTTACCTGAGTAATAGTATTTCTGTTTTTTTGGGGTCGCTCTATAGGGCTTTCTGTAGCATCTATTAAAACTAATTCATACTCCATACCGCTTTTAACTAGAGCCTTCTTACCTGGAAGAGCAAAATCCGGATGTTTTATTAGAGTGTCTTCAACAAAACGAATTGTTTTAAATGCACTGCTTTCGCTAACTCCATAATTCTTAGCTATATGAAAATAGGTACGGTATTCCCTTAAATATTCAAGTGTCATTAATAGGCTGTCTTCCATACTAAGACTAGCTCTTCTGCCACCTTGGTACCTCCTATTTATTTGTTTCTCTGTCTTTAAAATCCCTACCATCTTTTCAAATGTACTATTTCTTACCCCTGTTAATCTTCTAAAATGCTCTTCCGATAAAATGCTTAAATTTTTATATCTCATATAGTTCTAAATTAAGTAAATTCGACTTTATAACATATTTAGTCCAGTTTCGAAAGAGGTCTATTATAATAAATTTTGTGATATATGGTAAAATAGCTTTGTAAGCGTAGTAATTTTTAGTTTTTTTGATAATTTAACTACTGAGAAATTCGAGAGTGTTTAATGAGCTGTGTCAATTAAAGATAAAGCTCGTCATTGCGAGACCATTTATGGTCGAAGCAATCCAGTCAATTTTGACCGCCGAGTTTTTCTGGATTGCTTCAGGCAAAGCCCTCGCAATGACGACTTGACATGGTTCATCAAACATTCGCAGAAAATTTAGACAAAAATCAATAGGAGGATAGTTGCTTTAATAAGCTAATCTTTTGTATTTGGTTGCTTTAACTGAGTTTGTATTTCTAGTTCACTCAACCAATGTTGCTGTTTTACTAAGGCATTAAATTGATAAGTAGCTAATTGTTGATTTAATGGTAATTTAGGTCTATTTTTCACGGCTGCATATACAAATCCTTGAAACTCTATACCCTTGCTTTTGCAGAATGATTCTACAGACATTACGTTTTTAATCCTATTGTCAACAAAGATAATTTTTTTTACTGGAGATTTTACATGAACAAGAAATGCTTCCAGCACTTCACCTTTTGGTAATCTACAGGTAAAAATTATACCTTGTTTAAACATTGGAGTGTATTTCGTATTATGTAGGTCTTGTAAATGTGAGAAAGATAATGTTGGTATCTGTGAAAAGCTGGAGCTAAAATCAATACCTAAAGCTTTTAATTTTTCGATACGCAAATTTTCTCGATTATCAATTTTACCAAATTTACCGGTATATCCACTAGTTAAAGCTAGTGTCTTGATGTGCTTTGATTTTGCATTGGCTATTAAGTTTACTATATCAGGATCAACTAGGACTGGTTTATAATCCATCAAGATTATACTTTCTATAGTTTCAGTATCTTTTGTTGGCAAATGCGAGAGGAGTTGTTGCTTAATTTTTTTTCTTTCAACTTTATAGGCAGGAGTTAGCACCTGATCTCGTGCAATCATCAGTACTTCCTGTACATCAAATATTAACAAAGTATGTTCATTGGAGTTATTAACTGCCGTTTCGATAGGAAGTAAGCTACTGGTCTGAATTACTTCTGCTTGCGCATAATTTAACATAATAAACAATAAAAAGGTGACACTAACAATTAAATGATTCATTGACTTACTGCATTAATTAAACATACATTTTGAAAAAACTTGACTAATCTTTGGACTAATCTCAACCATATCATATGTCTTTATTCGCTCAAAAGCTGACAAAGTAAGATATTTTACTAATTCTTGCTCACCTATGATGCGTTTAATTGCAGCGCTTAAATTATCGTGATTTTCAGACTCAAAAATCAGACCATTTACGCCATGCTGTACAATTTCCATAGGCCCAGGAACATTACTCACGATTACCGGAATTGAATGTAAAAAACCTTCCAGGATCACTAAACCAAAAGGTTCATAGCGAGATGGTACACATAATATATCTATGCTATTGAAAAAATCTCTTTTATTGTCTATCCAGCCTACCATGTTAATTTCATTATGTAAATTATATTTATATATAAGATCTTTTATATTATTATACTCAACACCATTTCCAGCAATTTTTGCTTTAAAAGCTACATTTTGTCGTTTTAATGAGGCTAAAGCTTTGATAAAAATATCCACTCCTTTTATTTTTTCTAAACGTGCGAGTATACCAATTACTGGGATAGCTTTAGGTTGCGGAGGAGAATAAGTGAGATCAACTGGTATTTTTATCATATTAGGGATATGAAATATTTGATCCATAGGATATCCTTTAGATATTAACTGTTGGCGCATATCATTGCTAACAGATATAATATAATTGCAACGAATAATATGAGCGAAGCTATAATCATGACATATACCGATAATAGGAATAGCTGCTTTAATCTTATTAGCGCTAGGAGGTCTATTTAATAATCTATTTAATAAATTATGTATTAATAATCTATGGCGAATAACTTGGGTCAACATATAATGCGCCCGATTTCCATGAGTGATGATTAAATCTGGGTTTTCTTTATTGATAATATTATATATCTTAATTAGTGTTATGATATCGTATTTTGAAAAATTATTTACTGCATAATAAGGAGAAGTGATTAATGGTATTAATGGCGATTTTTTATGTACTAAGGAAATAATTTGATTGTTTGTAGATTTTATACATTCGTTATAATCTAGGAACACCTGTTCCAAACCTCCAATACGAGTCGTAAAAGTAACATTAATTATTTTCATAGGCCTCCCCCTGGAAGGAGTTGATTTTGGCTTCTTGTTTTGTTGAATTATAATATTGTTTCAGCAAAGCCTCGCAATTGTATGTACGCGCCTATGCCTAGATACTTTAATTCATGATAAATTCTAGTAGAACCATAGCTCTGCTGATTTATCACTTCCTTGCACTAATTTCACTGCTTCTCTTTTAAATTCATCGTATATTCATTTTGGCATCTTTGCCACTCCTTTCCCTTGATAGACTTTGTGTCAGGAAAATTAGGGCAAGATCAAATTGCGTTAAGCGGTCGACTTAGCACTAGCATTCCAAGTTAAAGCAAAAAATATTGCACCTAATATTGCTGAGAGAATAAAAAATAAAAATACCCCATCCCAGCCCGAAGAATCAACTATCCAACCCACGCATACTCCTGATAATGCCGAACCAAGATAAGCAAATACGCTGGCCAAACCATTAGCAGTACCAATAGCCTGTTTGCTGGTAAAATCAGCAGAAGCAACACCTATTAGCACTTGCGGTCCATATACAAAAAAACCAGCTAAAGTCATAGCACACATACTAAGTAATTCATAACCTGCTGGTATTTGCCAAAATAAAATCAGCATGATTGCCAGTGCAATCATAAAAATTGACCCTACTGGTCCACGTCTCCCTAAGAAAATTTTATCCGACATCCAACCTGCACAAAGACCACCCAACAACCCTAAAATCTCATATGCTGCGACTTGCCATCCCGCCTGAGATAAACTCATACCTTTTAATTCGCGTAAAAACATTGGTGCCCAAAATATAATACCTAAACGTACCACATATAAACACATATTTGCCATACAAACGTACCACATTAATCTATTTATAAACACCATTTCTAATAATTGACGTGTTGTCAGCGCAAGCTTATTACCAAAAGGAATACTATCTTCTTTGTATTCTTCTACTACTGGTAAATCAACTTCATCTGGTGAGTTTCTCAATCGATCAAATAAAAAAATGGCGATTAATATACCTACGACTCCTGGGACGAAGAAAGCCATTTGCCAACCATAGCTATCTACTAAATATCCACACAAGACCATAGTTATAGCGCCACCAATTTGATGCGAGGTAGCTCCTATCGCCCACTTAGTGCCTAATTCTTTTGGCGCAAACCAGTGTGTTAACATCCGCGCTATTGGCGGCCATCCCATAGATTGAAACCAATTGTTTAAAATCCACAAAATTCCTAAACTTGTAATACTAGAAGCAAACCCTGAAAAAAAGGTTACTATCCCAACTAAACCAAGGCCACATGCCATAAATATACGAGCGTTGGATTTATCGCTAATAAATCCATTAACAAACTTTCCGACACCATATACTATGGAAGCAGCTGTCAATATCCATCCAAGCTGAGTTTTAGTGACATGAAAATGATCCATTAATACCGGCATGGCGATATTAAAGTTCTGACGACAAAAATAAAAAGTAGCATAGCCAATAATAATCGAATATAAAATTCGAATACGCCAACGATTATATCTTCTAGCATATGGCGGTCTTTTCTTTATCGTATCTATAGGGGAAGGTTGTATAGGTTGAAGAATAGAATCTGTATTCTGCATAAGGTCTTGCTAGATTGAAATTTTGTTATAAGTCGTTCATACTAGTGTTCAACACTCAAAAACTGGCACACGAAGTTAGGAAGACTGATTATTAATCGTCCAACAAGTACATTACAAAAATAATAAATTAAAAGCTAGTTAAAATAATTAAACTTAATATTACAAAATGTTTCAATCAAGAGAAGCATCATATATATAGTAGCTCAGCGAATGAAGCTAGTAGCTAAAGTTAGATGTAAATTTAACTAAGCATAGTCATTGTGTACAGATCTATTGCATAAAAGTAATTTTAGCGAGTGAGTGCACCTAAAACACGTTAGCGAGCTCGTTAAAATTACTTTTAATTTGTATGCTTATAGTGTATTTCAATATTTTTGTTGCTAAATTCTTATTATAGCCATGGATCAAAATATGCTCTTTGGAAGGATCATATTTTTCATTCACTTCTTCATGAAGTGGGGTTTGATAAATTAATTCCACATACTTTCCATTAAGGTGTGGAGAAGCTGGCTTAATTGGCCTGAATTTAATCCCATACTCCATTAATCTTTCTTGGACTTCATAAGCAAAGAACTCCTGTCCCCTATCTGTCTGAATGCACTGTATTGGGAAGGGCATACGTTCCATAACCTGTTCTAAAAATCAAGTGTATTTATCGCAGTTCGTCGTTTATATAAAGCTAGAACTTTGTATCTAGTGCCATCATCTATAGCGGTATATTGATATAAGCTACTTACAATTTTACAAACGTCCATCTGCACTCGTTCCACTGGAAGCTTGCAATTATACCTTTTGGCTTGTTTACGATAATGCCTTTTCTTTTGTTAAGTACGGTATATTATTCTTCTTAAAGACTTTATGAATGGTTGCTAGTGATAGAGAAATATCATGCAATCTCTTAATCTCACTTTGTACCCTTCTAACCCATAATTTACATTCATTACGTATAGATGACAAAAGTTTTTCTTGTTGATCTGATACTTTTCTTAGGAGAAGAATGAGGCTTGCGACTAAGCTCTTTTAATCCTGTCAGGACTTACGCAAATCGCACGACAGGGCTCTTTAATTCCTGGATTAAATAGTTCCTTAATAACCCGCTCTTTAGCTGATATACGGTGCTAGAAGCAGCATTTGCAGCTTTTTTCAAACAATTCCAGACCATGATAGCGCAAGCTATATGATTTCTCTGTATTCTTCCTATTCTACATTGGCACTTTTCAATACCGGTGACTTGCTTGACTTCACGATGAAATTCCTCAATCTTCCACCTGAAGCCATACTCTTGTTGTACAGCATCAAGCGAATTTTGAGCCATGTCGTTTGTGACGACATAGTCAGTTCTGTTGGTAGAAACAGTTACTCTGAATAATTTCACTTTATGATCTTTAGGAAATTTATGAATCTTGATAATCTTACCGTTGCTAATATCATCAGTACTCCAATCCAAAGAATCAACTCTACAGTAAGCCTTATTACCGTTGCTATCGTCTACTAAACGATTACTTTTGATAGGACAATAGTAATATTTACCGATAGTTTCTATTTGAAGTAGAATCGAGGTTGTCGCATACCAACTATCCATAAGTACTGTGTTAAATGCAACCTTTTTGCTATAATGAGCATTACGCAGCATTTCTTTAACGTGATCTATTTTAGTTAAACCGTCTTTATCGGGATTGAATATCCTATAATCTATTATCCAAAACTTATTCTCTTCAGGATTAACATAAACACAGGTCACAATACCTATGCCTTTTATTACTTCCTTGGCATTGCCGCTATATTGATACCTGACTTCATCTATATTATTCGAGTAACTTTTATCTAATACGCTATCGTCAAATAGCAACTTGCCGTTAGCGCTGAAGATAATCTCTTCTTTACCGTGTTCCCATATTAATCTTGGTGATAATTTAGCATTCGCTAGATATCTTCTGACCCTGTCGTCGCTTAAACCTTCTACATGATCAGCAAAATTTGTAATAGTATAATTTGTCTGGCTCGATAATAAATACTGACAATAATCTATTCTTGTAGTCATCTTATACTCACAATCTAAATTACATTATACTCCCATAATATCTCGATTCTTATCTAATTTCATTAGTCTTGCGGAAGTCCTGCCTGTTATACCTTCTTCTGCATAACGTTTTAACCATTTGCGTAAAGTAGGTCGAGAAATACCACATCTGCTACATACAATCCCTGCGTCTTTTACTTCTTGATATAATTTAATCCAATCTAAACGCGTTTTTTGTAATTTATCCATTCATGGATTTTAGCACATCTAAAAATTGAAACAATCTCTATGAATCATACACAACTGGGGTTATACAAGATGTTGAGCAGCTATGTTTTTTATACTTTTATGCATTTATTTCGTTTCTCTTCATTAGCTTCCACATAGGTAAAGGCTTTTTTTTATAGCTAAATCCTAATTGACGTAAAATTCTTCCAGCTTGAGAAGCTGTGATTCCGTATCTAACGCCTATTTCAGATAATTTAATTTCTGGATTTGCTAGAACATATCTTTCTAAATTTGACTTATCAACTTTACTTTGAAAACCACGCCTAACTCTTGGTTCTACATGCCCTTCTTTCTTATAGCGAATGTACCAACGATTAATTGTGTTCTTGTGGATATTAAATAATTTCGATGCCTCTAATTGGCTGTGATTATTATTGAGGTACAATATTACTTTTTTTCTTAAATCTGTACTATATGGACTTGTTGTCATTTTTTGCTAGATTATACCTTGTTATATCACCTAATACAACTCATTTAACTATCATACAAGATCAACCATTATATAGATTGCTTTTCTGTTCTCGCAATCTCATAAATTATTCCTTACTTAACTTGACGGCGCCTTGTCACCTTCTATATTATTAATTATTATTTTTTTCTCCGAATAAACTATAAACAATGTTGAAGGGAGAATAATTAGAGCTCCATAAATAGTGCTTTGTTCTGGTACCTCCTCAAAGATTAGAAATGCTGCAATTGCAGAAAATATTAGTTCAAAGTACCTATAAGGTGCACTTGCAGTAGCTTCAATTAACCTAAAGGCTTTTAATAAGAGGAATAAAATTAAATTTGCGCTCATACCTAATATAAAAAGTAAAGATAACTCTAGCATATTTGGAGTTTGCCAATATACAGCTGCCATAGGAGCTGATAGTATAGTTGTAATTAATGCAGAGTAGAATAACATACTAATCATTGATTCTTTAATTACAAATTTCTTGTTGATAATATCCAACATCGCAAATGCAAGAGCAGCGGATACAAATATCAGTACTTCGGGGTTGAAGTCGACTGCATGTGGTTTTAGAGCAACTACTAACCCTAAGAATCCAATAATATTAACTACCCATCGCTGCCAAATTATATTTTCATTAAGGAAAAAGAGCGCTAAAACTAAGGTAAAAAGAGGTATAGTAAAGCTAATTACCGTACCAGTTGTAATTGGTGCTATAGTTAACCCATAGGTCCATGAAGCCATACCAAAAAATAATAAAATTCCGCGTATTATATGAATAAAAGGGTTACTTGTCTTTAACGTATCCCTGCCATAATACCAAATAAATGGTAAGAGAGTAATAGCACTGAAAAAGAATCGGAAAAATGCAATTTCAAAGCTGTGCAAACGAAGACCAGCATATTTTGAAATTATATCATTTAAAAGTGCTACTAGCTAAACTTAAAATAAACCATCCAACTCCAATAAAATAGACACGTAGCTTTTCATTCATATTATTTTTGTCTCTTGTCGCTATTAGTAAGCCATCGTGGTGGCATAGCAATCTAGTTAATACGTCATTGCGAACTTCAGCATAGAGCAAATCCAGTAGCCATTGCGATGAGAGCGCAAAAAGCTGGGTGTGGCAATCTCTCTCCTAAGATTGCTTCGCCGAACGGCTCGCAATGACGTTGGCTTAGCTTATGGTTAGCTCGAAACAATTTATTACACCTCTCCATTAGGAATCTGAAATTCATCTTCTTCAACAGGCTTACGCATGATAGTGTAGACTAATGAATCTCTGATTTGATCATTCTTTGCTAATTCAATTGCAGATTCTCTGCTATCAAGCAGCGTGAACTTGAGCGGATTAGGTTCAACATAAATGATCATAAATATATAGCGATTAGAATTAACCAAATCCCAATGAAAATCGAACCAGTGTTCAGATAAGTTAGAACATGACATACCATGAATCATTAAACCCTTTGGCAAAGTATAGTCATGCATTGTTTTAAACATTTGCCAAATATCAGAAACCTGCTTAGTAGTAGCTAAATTCACTACTACTCCATATTTTTTTGACACATCTATTATAGGTATATTTTGTTTTAACGCATCTTTTGCGTCATTAAAATCAATAGACGTCATTGATTTTGGGTGCCAAAAGGTATCCCACCATATTTTTGCGATCTCAACTGACATACTTTGGCGCTGCTCTTTTGCTATTTCATCTAGTTTTTTGAACAAAGATTGTTTGGTATCTTCTGCTGCAAAACGATAAATATCTTGTGCCAGAATATCTATAGGAATATCACCATGCCACTTAGCCTCACAGCAGTTTAGGATATCAGCATTTAATGAAATTATATGTTGCTGCTCTCGCAAAAATAGTATCAAGTTATATTCGATAACCGTAATCTTCATTATACTCTCATAAAAAATTACAACGATTACAGGGATCAACCTCTAATCTTGACTTGGTATTCGCCCGTAATTGCTTGTAATGTGGAGAATTGTAAATTTCAAGCAAATGAGTTTTATTGATATCTCCTATTGGATATTCTACTTTTCCGTCCATACAACAATGTGCAACAATACCAGTTGATGTGATTGAAATCTCAAACCAGCGGTTGCAGCCTACATTTGGCGGGATTGAGGTAGGAGTCGTTGTAACTTGTCCCAGCCACTCACTCCTTACAACGACTTGTGATTTAAATAATGGATATTTTGCTTTAACCCACTGCCTAAATTCTGTATCAGCTGGTGAATTATCACCAACTCGCGATAGTACGACTATTGTTAAGAAAGATCCAGCGACTTTTGCATTATGTATCATATCCAATCGTTCAATGGTTCTCTTGTATGGCAGTTGCATTGTTGCTTCATAATGCTCTTGACGATGATCATTAAATGAAATCCATAAATTTATGATATTTCTAAGAGAACTTAGCTGCGACAAAATACTTTTTGTTATTGGGCTTGCATTAGATGTAAGAGTAATTGCTGCATTAGGAAGTCTACTCTCAAACTTTTCTAATAATCCTAATAAACGGTTGTCAAGAAACGGTTCGTTAACTTTGAATGGACTAAGTTGAAATTTGTGTAATCTAGGAATGTCTTCCATATCATGAATGATCTTTTCGATTAACTCATCGCTCATACGAGTACCCTGTCGCTCAATAGTAGGATAAGGACAGAAATTACAAGCCGCATTACATTTTGCAAATGTTTCAAGATGTATATGACATGGGAAGTCTATACTGGAAGAATACCGTTTCTGATCAACTGTTTGCTGGTATTGTAAATATTCATCCGTGAGCGTGGTAATCATCGTATTGTCTACTTTATAATTATTAATATTAGTTCTCGATAAGAGTTAAATGATAACTCATTACGAGTTTGTTTTCAAATTTCGTTAATTAAGATTGCACAAAAATAAAGTTTTGCGTATATATTGTGTTGAATTTAGGTTGAAATATTACAAATTATTGGAATTTAGACACAACTCTGGCTCTTCCGTACTTCCCCTGTGGGATAGCAATCAATGAGAATATGGGTTTATAGTGGTATGGATAAATATATAATCCTCAATAATAGCCGTCAAAATGTCCAATTTCATACTCTCTCTAGGCATAAATTCTCTAAAAATAATAGCTTAAACCATTGATACGCAAGGGAATATCATCTTTGACGTAGAAAGCACGAAGACAGAAACAGTCTGCCATAAGTGCGGACAATTAACAAATAAACGGTATGGTTTTGATGAAACAATAACAGTTCGTTATCTGTCTATTCTAGGCACACCGGTATACTTGCGTATACACGTTGCTCGTTATGAATGCCAACATTGTGATGATCATCTGACTACATCGGAACAGTATGATTGGTGTGAAAGAAAATCTAAAACAATCAAAGGTCTTGATAAATATATAAACCGCCAACTAATTCATAGTACTATCCAGGATGTCGGTAAAAAAGAACAGATTAGCTCTAAAAATCGTAGAGTCCGCTCTTAACAAGAGTGTTAATATGGTCGTGGATTGGGAGATGAAATTGCTATAAAAAAAGGTCACAACTATATCGTAAACAAGCCAAAAGGTATAATTGCAAGCTTCCAGTGGAACGAGTGCAGATGGACGTTTGTAAAATTGAAGTAGCTTATATCAATATACCGCTATAGATGATGGCACTAGATACAAAGTTCTAGCTTTATATAAACGACGAACTGCGATAAATACATTTGATTTTTAGAACAGGTTATGGAACGTATGCCCTTCCGAATACAACGCATTCAGACAGATAGGGGACAGGAGTCCTTTGTTTATGAAGTCCAAGAAAGATTAATGGAGTATGGGATTAAATTCAGGCCAATTAAGCCAGCTTCTCCACACCTTAATGGAAAGTATGTGGAATTAATTTATCAAACCCCACTTCATGAAGAAGTGAATGAAAAATATGATCCTTCCAAAGAGCATATTTTGATCCATGGCTATAATAAGAATTTAGCAACAAAAATATTGAAATACACTATAAGCATACAAATTAAAAGTAATTTTAACGAGCTCGCTAACGTGTTTTAGGTGCACTCACTCGCTAAAATTACTTTTATGCAATAGATCCGTACACAACGTAAAATGCCAATTTTAAGTTATTCTTACAATAGAACATAGAGACAAAAAATTGAAACAATGTCTATGAATTTCATACTTTGACTCTATTGCTGCTTTCTTTTTTATCCCCTAATTCAATTCATCTGACTATAGATGGATGAAGGTCAAAATTGAGACGTGCTAGGAACATCGAAGTCTGCGGAGCACAGCACACATAAGATACGTGAGCACCGCAGATCTTTGGATACGACAATAAATTCTCAATTTTCACTGAGTATAGAGAGAGAATATTATAAATTTAGTAGTAACCGCTCCGGATTCTCTATCGCTTCCTTCACTTTAATTAAAAAAGTTACTGCCTCTTTACCATCAATTATTCTATGATCATATGATAGCGCAATATACATCATTTGTCTTATTTCTACTTTACCACCTATTGCTACAGGCCTTTCCTGGGTTTTATGCAACCCTAAAATACCTGATTGCGGTGGATTAATAATAGGTGTAGATAATAATGAACCATACACTCCACCATTAGATATAGTAAAAGTACCTCCAGATAAATCAGCCATTGATAATTTACCAGCTTTGGCTTTTTTACTTAAATTCACTATTTCGGTTTCTACTCCAGCAAAGCTTAAATTATTAGCGTTACGTACTACCGGAACCACTAATCCCTGTTCTGTACCGACAGCTACTCCTATATCATAATAATTCTTATAAACTATATCATCCCCATCAATTTCTGCATTTACCGAAGGAATAGCTTTTAGCGCCTCAACAGTAGCCTTAACAAAGAAAGACATAAAGCCTAGCTTTATCCCATGTTTTTTTTCAAACTCTTCTCGGTATTTTTGTCGAAGCGTGATGACATTGGTCATGTCAATTTCATTGAAGGTAGTTAGAATTGCAGCGGTATTTTGTGAGTCTTTTAAACGTTGTGCTATAGTTTTACGTAACCTTGACATTTTAATTCGTTCAACAGCTCTATCATTAGCGCCTACTGATGGTATAGATGGAACTAGAGGTGTAGGCGCAGCAGATAGGGCTTCAATGGCATCTCCTTTGGTAATTCTTCCGCCTTTACCAGATCCACTTATATTTGCTGGATCAAGGTTATTTTCTGTAACTATTTTTTGTACAGATGGAGGTAAGGTATTTACATGATTTATTTTTTGCGTATTAACTTCAGCTATTTTATTATCGACATTCTGAGTTGTTACATTTTTAGTGGTAGCTGTTCCCGCTACACCTTCTGTAATATGTCCAACAATTTCTCCCATCGCTACCACATCACCCTGGTTTTTGACAATTTTAGATAATACTCCAGATGCCGGACTACTAACTTCCAATGTTACTTTTTCTGTTTCAAGTTCTAGCAATAACTCATCAACAGCAATTGACTCTCCTGGCTGTTTATGCCATTTAGCAATCGTTGCTTCTGTTACAGACTCTCCTAGGCTTGGTACAATAATATTAATACTCATAAACATTAACTCCTTATTCTTTTCTTGATTTTTTCTAAACATTGCACTAAAGCAGGAGTTAGTGCATGCATTATATTCAAATATTTAGCTGTAATTTCTGGCTGGTCAGGATATTCATGTGTTAAATGATTTCTGATCTCTCTCATCGATTGCCAATCATAAGCATTATCTATAATCGCTAGTTTTTCTAACTCATTTATCTTATCGATAAGGCTCATTTGTTCAACATTTTTTCCCATTTGCTCTAAAAATAATGTAAAAATCTTATTGCCAAGTAAATCCTGTAGCTTTGCAAAACGACTAGTGTATAACTCTAAAATCGGCAATTCTTCTTCAGTGATATGTTTTAACAGCTTTACAGATATAGGAAAATATGAAACCAACTTTAATCTGGCATAGTTTATTCTAACTACATGAATTTGGGCAATTTTAATACACTCAGTCAAAATCTTCATACTAGTTTTATACCTACCTTGGCAACTTCATATATTGGCAAATTATAATCCAACTTAAGTATATTTAATATAATATCTATTTTTTGCTCACCTAATAATTCCTGAAGCTCTGAGTAAAATGCGATTTTGCTATCAACAGCTATAGATACATCCTCATAAGTTGTTTCAATATAGAGATCAATATCACCGCCACGTTTACTAGGATCAACTCGTGAACCAAAAATCCATAAATGATCTTTATCAAGAAAATGTTTAATGAAAGATTGTTTTATGATCTCCAAATCTCGATCAGATAACCTGATGCCTCTACTATCATGCATGTCTTAATTTAACGTGAGTTGCCTAATTAAAATATTTTATTAACACCACAGAGGCCAGTTCCAGACGTCTGAACTTAGGGAGCTTGGCTCTCGTAGCAATCCAGTTTTTTACTTTAAATGCAAATGATCTGGATTGCTTCAGAGCTAAAGCTCTTCGCAATGACGGTCGGAACTGGATTCTGGCCGTTTTAATTGACAACTCTATAATTTCCTCCTACTTACATATAAATTAACGATGTAGACGAAGGTCAAAATTGAAGAAGTGCTAGGAGTTCCTCCGTCTGAGAAGCGCAGCGTACACTTGAGTACGTGAGCATCGCAGATTCTTCAAGAACGACAACGCAATTCTCAATTTTCACCGAGTATACTTAATAATTCTTCCTGCTCCTGATTATGCACTGATAAATAACCGACCGCAGGTGAAGCAGCTGGTTTGCGTCCAATATACTTAAACTGCTGCGCGATTTTCGCTTTGCGCAAACTATTGTTCAAATATTCCTGAACATAATTCCAGGCTCCCATATTTTGAGGCTCTTCCTGACACCATATAAATTCTGACACATTAGTATGCCTGCTTAAAATCGTCACTACATCTTCTTCCGCAAATGGATATAATTGCTCCAATCTAATAATTGCTATATCTCTAATATTTTTTGCGCTACGCTTTTCCAGTAAATCATAATATACTTTACCACTACAAAATATCAGCCGCTTAATTTGACCATTCTGTATAGTCTCATCAACCTCGTCTAGAACCGGTAAAAACTTGGTGCCAGTATCCATATCTACAAGCTTTGATACCGCCAACTTGTGTCTTAATAAAGATTTTGGCGTCATCACTATCAATGGTTTACGGATATTCCTTACTATTTGCCGACGCAACAAATGGAAAAACGAAGCTGGGGTAGTAGGGTATGCTATGATCATATTTTCTTCAGCTGCAAGCGTTAAAAATCTTTCTAGCCTAGCTGAGCTATGTTCTGGTCCTTGACCTTCAAAACCATGCGGCAGCAACACCACTAAACCACTAAACTGCAACCATTTAGTTTCACTACTAGCAATGAACTGATCAAAAATAATTTGAGCGCCATTACAAAAATCGCCAAATTGAGCTTCCCATAATACTAAATGCTTTGGATTGACTAAAGAATAACCATATTCAAAACCTAGCACTCCATATTCTGACAAATTACTATCAGCGACAAAATATTTGCCCTGAGTTGCAGTCAAATTGTTTAATGGTATATATTTAGTGTCATCAACCTGGCTATGTAATACTGAATGACGATGAGAAAACGTTCCTCGTCCACTATCCTGACCAGTTAGGCGTATCGGGATACCATCAACTAGCAAGCTGGCAAAAGCAAGTTGTTCTGCAGTCGCCCAATCTATATTAGTACCATTATTTAAATGAACAACACGCGCTTCAAACAATTTCTCTAATTTTGGATTTAAGGCAAAATCAGTTGGTGTATTACATAATTTTAAACCCAACTCCTGTAACTGCTTAATCGCTACTCCTGTAACTACTGGAGCAGCATCAGTTCTAACATAGCCAGCCCATAACCCTTGTACCCACTTATTTTCTGGGCGATAGTCCTTTACCAATGAATATTCAAGATCAAGTTTGGTTTTAAATTCAGCTCGTAACTTATCTGCATAACTTAGATCAATAACTCCTTGATCTATTAAAAGTTGCGCGTAACAACTTGCCGGCGATTGTTTGTTTTTTATAATATTATACATGGCACTTTGAGTATACATTGGCTCATCGCCTTCATTATGCCCATATTTGCGGTAACATATTATCTCAATCACCACATCTTTGCCAAAAGTTCGTTGATAATGTGTAGCAATATAAGTCGCACGTAACACAGCTTCAATATCATCACCATTAACATGCAATATTGGTGCATCTATTAATTTTGCTATTTCAGTAGAATATCGACCAGCGCGTGTATCATCAGCATTTGCCGTAAACCCTACCTGATTATTAATAACAAAATGGATAATTCCACCAATTGTATAAGGACGCAAGCTTGACATCACCAAACATTCTGCAACTATTCCTTGTCCACAAAAGGCAGCATCACCATGAATCAAAACTCCTAATACTTTCTTGCGTTCAAAATCATTTGTTAAATCCTGCTTTGCTCTAACTTTGCCTGCTACTACCGGATTCACTGCTTCTAAATGAGAAGGGTTGGGAGTTAAAGATAAATGTATCTTATGGCCATTAATATCTGTATCAGACGAATAACCCATATGGTATTTAACATCCCCTGAAACATCCAGCTCCGTGGTAAAAGCGCTATTGCCCATAAATTCTGAAAACACAGCTCGGTAAGGCTTATGCATCACTTTGGTTAAAGTACTTAGCCTACCACGATGAGCCATGCCAATTACCACTTCTCTCACCCCGCAACTTGCCGCAATATTTATCATCTGATTCAAGGCCACTACTGAGCTGTCGCCGCCTTCAATGGAAAATCTTTTAGCTCCTGGAAATTTAGTATGTAAATAATGTTCAAAACCTTCTACTTCTATCAACTCATTTAAAATTGATCGTTTATCTTGCGCAGTTAGAGTAGACTTTAACTGACTGTTTTCTATAGTTGTAAATAACCACTGTAATTCTGATAGATTCTGTATGCGTGCTACCTCAATAGCAATAGTACTACAATAAATTTTATCTAGCGCATCAACAAATTCTTTTAAAGTACAATCAGGGAAATCAATAACATTTTTATCGATCTTAAGATTATCTCCTAACTCTTCAGCGGTGAAACCAAAATATTCAATGTTTAAGCTCAGCTCAGCTTTAGTACGAGCCTTTTCCATCCCTAGCGGATCAAGTTTAGCAAGATAGTGCCCTCGACCACGATACGCATAAACCATAGCAGCTATCTTGAAATGATTATCACTTTTTGCTTCAGCTACCTTCTTGGCGCTTTGACAATCTTGCTTTTTTTCTTCTGGTAAAATAACTTTTGCGGTAGTCTTAACTGATGATTGTAGATTTGATTCTTGAAAACTCTGAAAAAAACTATGCCAATTACTATCAACTGCAGTAGGGTTAGTCAAATAAATCCGATACAGCTCTTCTATGAATACTGCATTACCAGAAAATAATAGACTTGTTTGCGCAAAATCTTTAGTCACAACTATATTCTCCTAACAAAAATCTGACTTAATTAGCTGTTTAATATTATATAAAATTGTATATTTATAAAATACTTACTAAACTATTGAATATTGTTTCGTTAGAGCTGATGCATAAGCACCTCACTCATAATAACCAATATATAGTTGTTTAGGTTGAATTAGCATAACTTTATAGCAGTCATGCTGAATTCATTTCACTAGATTCCGAACAACACAGCTGTATCCCGAAACAAGTTCGGGATGACCTTGATGATATTATGTTAATTCAACTGAACTACACTAAATAGTTGTGCGATTTTATAATTTAGAGCCTGGTTTTGGCGAAATAACTTTAATTTGTTCCATGAGGCGATCTAGCTCTATCTGACTACAGATGCCTAATAATACTGGATCGCGTGGCCGAATATTTTTGATATTCCAGTGGCTACGATCACGAATAGCCGCAATAGTAGATTTAGTAGTACCAAGTAATTTTATAATCTGATTATCTTGAATATCTGAACAGTTTTTTAATAGCCAGTAAATAGCATCCGGTTTATCTTGTCGTCTGGCTATTGGAGTATATTTGGATTGTTTTTTCTTTTTGGTTACCAACTCATACGCTACGCTCGAAGAGATCTGCAATCTCGCATTTGGGTCTTTGCTACAACGCTCGATTTCCGCTCTAGTTAATTGATTGCTGACAGATACCGGATCAACTCCCATAATTCCTCCAGCTACATCTCCATCAGCTATGCCTTTTACTTCAAGTTCATGGACTCCACAAAAATCAGCTATCTGCTTAAAAGTAAGAGTTGTATGCTCAACAAGCCATATAGCAGTTGCTTTTGGTAATATTGGTACTTTAGAATTTTGATGCATAACTTTAACTTTGAATATTTAAAACTTTAAGTAACGATAATCAGTTTCCAGACAAAAGTCAATAGACCTCTAATCTTCGTGTAGTTGCTTGACAATCTCTTCTACCACCTTCTTGGCATCACCAAATAACATTAACGTATTATCGTGATAAAATAATTCATTTTCTATACCTGCATAACCAGCAGCCATTGATCTTTTAATAAACAAAATAGTTTTTGCTTTTTCTACATCCAGTATTGGCATACCGTAAATTGGACTATTAGGATCATTCTTGGCTGCTGGATTAGTAACATCATTTGCTCCGATCACTAACACTATATCAGTATTAATAAAATCACGATTTATCTCTTCAAGCTCTAAAACTTTTTCATAATCAATATTTGCTTCAGCAAGCAAAACATTCATATGACCAGGCATTCTCCCAGCTACCGGATGTATTGCGAATCTCACTTCTATATTCCGGCGCTCCAATATATCAACCATCTCTTTAATTGCATGTTGAGACTGCGCAACAGCCATTCCATAACCAGGAACGATTATTACTGAATTTGCGTTTTGCAGCATATAAGCAGCATCTTCAGGACTGCTGCTTTTTGCTACTTTATCATGCTCTTGCGTGACATTACTATTTCCTTGCGCTTGTAAAAATGCTCCAAAAATCACTTTAATCAACGAACGATTCATCGCCTTGCACATTATATAGCTAAGTATAGCACCACTACTGCCAACCAGAGCTCCAGTGATAATTAATAAACTATTACCCAGAGTAAAACCAATACCTGCTGCAGCAAAGCCAGAATAGGAATTTAACATTGAGACCACAACCGGCATATCAGCTCCACCAACCGGTATAATCAATAATACTCCAAGCAACAGCGACAAGAACACCAATAAATTGAAGTATAAAACACTCTCTGTTTTTACGAAAAACATTATTAATATCAGCAATATTAGAGCAAGGATCATACAAACATAATGTTGTCCTTTAAATTTCATTGGCGCGGATGCCATCAAACCCTGTAATTTTGCAAATGCTACTATCGAACCACTAAACGTTACCGCGCCAATTGCTGCTCCTAGTGACATTTCTATTAACGCAGCTGCTGCCACTTCACCACTAATGCCTACTCCGAAATTTTCAGGAGAGAGCATTGCAGCATAAGCAACCAATACTGCTGCCAATCCTACCAAAGAATGAAATCCAGCAACTAATTGTGGCATTGCAGTCATGGCAATCTTTTTAGCCATATATCCTCCGATTACACCACCAGCTACAATTATCACAAGCAAAGGAACCTTGTGGATAAAATTCGGTAAATAAAAAGTGACTAACAAAGAAACTGCCATCCCGATGATGCCGATCATACTACCTTTACGAGCAGCTTTAGGCGAAGACAAACCTTTAAGTGCTAGGATAAAGCAGATCGCTGCTGCTAAATATGATAATTGAATGAATTGTAACGACATATTATTCCATCTATTTCAAAAATTATTTCTTCTTAAACATTCCAAGCATTCTTTCAGTAACAATAAAGCCGCCAAAAATATTTATTGCTGCCAAAAAAGCTGCAAAATACCCGCACACACTGGACAAACTAAAACCCTCTGGACTGGCAGCAATCATTCCACCGATAATGATAATACCTGAAATAGCATTAGTAATTGACATTAAAGGAGTATGTAATGCCGGGGTTACTTTCCAAACTACATAATAACCAACAAAACACGCTAATATGAATATTGTAATCGCAAAAATAAATGGATCAACTCCGACGTTGATTTTCTCACTACCTTGTAACGCAATATCTTTTAATGTATCAGATAGATTTTGCGCTTGCTCAGCAATAGATGAAGCTTGTTTTACAGCTATAGGCAATTGGGTCATTGTGGGTTTTACTCCAGTTAAGTGACTAAAAGTATTTTTAAAAAATATTTTAAAAGCATTGTGTTATATAATGCAGTTCCCATGCAATAAATTTATAACTGTACGAAATAACAAACATTATGCATCTCGATGTCATCCTGAACACACGAAGTCATTCCCAGCTAAGCAGGAATCCAGACAATCCACTACATTTTGCTCCTCAGCTAAGTAAAAAAGCTGGATCCCTGCTTATGCAGGGATGACACCGGTGTTTTTAATCCAACTTCGGACAGTTATAAAACAAGTTCGGGATGACCTCGGTGTTCGAGATTGTAACTAACCCCGCACCAACATTTGCTTTACTATTTCATCATCAAAATCAAATTTTCCATCTTTTATTGCATGTTCAAGAAAATTATAAAGATTTTTAGCATATAATTTTGAGCTGTCAGCTGCAATTTTGCCAGCCAAATTAGACCAACCGATAATTTTTACTCCTTTACGAATCATGACCTCATCCAGCTTCGATCCCTCAACATTGCCTCCGCTGGCAGTCGCCATATCGACAATAACTGACCCTGGTTTTATCAAATCAAGCATCTCTGAGGTAATAAGACGTGGCGCTGGTTTTCCTGGTATTTGGGCAGTAGTAATAATAATATCGTAATTTCTAATGACGCTAGCTAAAAATTGTTCCTGACCGACTTTATCTGCTTCTGACCTTTCTTTGGCATAACCAGATTTATCTTCCATATCAGAGACCACAATCTCCGGAGCTATAAATTTGGCGCCTAAGCTTTCTACCTGCTCACGAGTTATGCTTCTAACGTCATAAGCAAATACCGCAGCGCCTAGCCTCTTTGCTGTTGCTATAGCTTGTAGGCCAGCAACACCAACTCCTAAAATCAAAACCTTTGCCGGCGATATAGTACCTGCCGCGGTCATCATCATCGGAAATATTCGATCAAAATTATACGCCGCTTCTAATACTGCTCTATAACCAGCAAGATTGCTTTGCGAAGATAGTACATCCATATTCTGAGCCCTGGTAATACGCGGCACTAATTCCATGGCAATTCCACACGCCCCTTTAGCGGTCATTTTTTTCAAATAATCAAAGTTAGCGTGAGGTGATAACATTCCTAAAATGATTGCTCCAGATCTTGCGTAATCTATTTCGTTAATTTCAGCTGATAGTGGTGACGGTTGTACTTTGAGAATAATATCGGCATCAGCTAAAATCTCAAGCGCTACTGCTGATATTTGAGCTCCGGCATCAATATATAATTGATCAGCAAAACCAGCTCTGTCTCCAATATCTTTCTCTACTAAAATTACATGCCCTTTCTTGATGTATAATTTCGCTACTTCAGGCGTGATAGCTGTACGCGCTTCTAACTTAGCGCGTTCTTTTAATGCTACAATTTTCATATTAGACCTCTTGCGTAACTTCTGGTTTATAATTTTGTCATCAAAATTTGACTCCGGCTCTCATGCGATCCTCGTCTGCGCATCGAACAAAAATTCTCCAACCATTTCTAGGTTATGCAAGAGGTCTATATATTATTTTACAAAGCTTTATCTAACGACAAATTATGAGGTCTATTTGAAAAGAAGTCGATTGAAATTATAATTTTCTGCCGCTAGTATGTAAAACAAAAAATATAATCAATGCCTAAACTAGTTTTATTTCAGCTGATTTTTTGGTATTTTGGTATAGCTTATGCCGGCAGCAAAGAACAATCCACAATCAATCAATTCAAGTCTTACTTACAGACACTAAAATCAATAGCAGTTGATTTTGATCAAACCGATTCGAATGGCGTTAGTAGCAAAGGAAAATTACTAATTAGCAAACCTTATAAGTTTCGTTGCAATTATTATCCACCATTTCCAATATTGATAATAGGCAATAAAAACTATGTTTCAGTTTATGATTATGACATGGAAACTGCGAGCCGTATTAAGCCCAAGGATAATATTTTTAATTTTTTACTGACCGATGATACAGATTTTGAGCAGCATTTTCAAGTGTCATCAGTGACTGAACAAGGTCACACATTAACTGTGAAACTTTATCATGTAATTTCTGATCGTTACAGCAATATTACCTTTAACAAAGATACTCGGCAATTGCAGAAAATTGAGATATTTGAAGATGATAATATAATTACTTTAAAATTTGATCAAATGTATAAAGTATCAACTTTTGCTGAGGAATTATTCGAATTTAAAAACCCAGACATCTTTGGCCAGCCCGATAGAATGACTAAAGATGTATTAGAAAAGCATATTGTATTACAGCAATAGACCTCGCTCACAAACTCTACTTTTCTACCTTCTCAGAGAAGTTCTTTATCAATTCCAGCAATTTTTCTTTTGCAGCTGCTTTAGCTCGTGGGTCTGCATAGCTGTCTTGTTTGTCTTTATCTTCAATATAATGAGCAAAGATAATAGTGCGCTCATCTTTTTGTATCCATCCAACAAACCAGCCAATTTTATAATCTAACTTCTGCGTTCTATCTTGATTAAGCCGAGAACCGCTACCAGTTTTTCCATAAAGCTTCCAGCCATCTGGTAAATTCTCTATAAATAAGATATTTTTTGTCATGGAATGAGATTTAAGGCTTACTGGTAATTTATTGTCAACCAGCTGTTGCAAAAATTGCACTTGCTCTTCTGGTGAAATCTCCAAAGAGCTGGAAAGCCATGAATTGGTAAGGCCATTGTCCTTACCTTTATCTCCAGAAATATCTTGATTACCATAATTAAATTTTGCGATGTAATTTCTAAATTGATCCATACCAAGTTTTTGCGTTAAAACTTGCGAGTACCAAACGCAACTATGTTGCATCCAAAGACGAGGATTATGAGGCTGTTTCCAGTTGTCACGGTAATCAACATAGCCTTCCTTAAACTCCCAAGTTGGATTTTCTTCATCAACCAGGATTGCAGAATCAAATCCTATCAGACTAATAGCAATTTTGAACGTCGAGCAAGGCGAATGGCGAGATTTACAATCACCTTCTTGCTGCATGATTTTGTTATTTTCTGTAACTAAAAAGCACTTTTTATCTGCAAGCACTGAGGTGCTAAGCAATAATTCGATGCTTAAAAATAAAATTGTTTTTTTCATACTAGGTCTGTGAACAAAATTAATTTTAACTCTTTTTCTACTTAACTTAAGCCTCAATATAGACTTTTTTCTTCAAAAGATTTTAGTTGAAATGTTGAGGGGCAAAGAATAAGAAAAATTATGGAGAGGTAGGCGCCAATAAACCACCACTCTATCTTCCAAGAGGTCAATGTTTCGTTGCAGGCACTATCAGCAGCACAGTGCCTGCGGTATAGATTATCGACTATAATGCGATAATTGTCAACAATATAGCTAGGCTCTTGCGCGGAAATTTTAATATTCAAAATAACTGACGCTAGCGGCTAAATTGTTTCTGACTTAACGGTCTCGCAATGACGATTTGGTGTTTAACATATGTGACACTGTATTAACTAGTGTAGCAAATTCTACTTTGTCAAAATTTTTCTTAGGAATAAAAATGAGAGCAAGATTGATATTTAAAGAATTATAGCACGGAATAATTCTTATTAAATGTCTAATACGCCGTTTTATTTTGTTACGTATTACTGCATTACCTAGTTTTTTACTTACTTTCATTCCTAAGGAAATATGGTCAGTATATTTAGGAAGAGATGCAGAAACATTTTCTAATATTACTATAGTACAGTAAGGAGAATGTAGCCGCTGGCCTTTCTGATTTATTTTATCAAAAGCAGCTTGGTTTTTTAAAGAAGAGATAGCCAAGTTAAGCCGATAATTTTGTTCGGCCTTTAGCTCTGCGTCTTCTTAATATCTCTCTACCACCGACAGTGGCCATACGCGCTCTAAAACCGTGTCTTCTTTTTCTTACTAAATTACTTGGTTGGAATGTACGTTTCATAACACTACTTGTATTTTCATTTTAAATGAACTACCATTTCTACTCAAATTATCTTTGATTGTCAATAATAAAGATAGGTGAAGGGTGTTTAGATGATTGTTGTTTTAATATTAATTTGTTTAACAATGTTAGTTTTAGTTGCAGGAGTAGTTTTAATGGCTATAGGCGGCAATTTAAATAATAAACTAAGGACTAAACTGATGTTTTTGAGAGTAGCGCTGCAAGGAATGGCGGTGTGCTTACTTTTTATGCTATACTTATTTACTCGGTCGTAGAGCTTTGGCCAGTTTAAATAATCAAGTTGCACCAAGCCACTCCAACTGGCGGCGCTATAACTTGAATAATTTTATTCTGGCCAATAGAGAATAGCTATATTCTTCTCTTATATTATTATTTAACACGAGTTGCTAATTAAAATATTTTATTAACACCACAGAAGCCAGTTCCAGTCGTCTGAGCTGCGCTCCCCTCAGCTCAGACGTAGAAACGGGAGCTTCTGATAATTTTAATTGGAACATTATGATAGGGTGGTTAAATATTCTATTCTACCTCCACTCCAGCCCCTGTAACTTCAACATTATATTCCAACAAGTCCGAGAATTGCTCAGTAACTCCTGAATAAAAAATGCTTAAATAATCTAGCGCCTTCGCAATACCTAAACTAGTATCTGGTAAAATATATTTTGTTATTATTCCAACAATATTACTATCAATTTCTTGTTGCAGATGGTTGTTTTGATAATATTGTTCGAATAATTTTAAAATACCATCGTTACCTTGATCCAGAGCATAAGTAAGTGAGTTATTATTAAATATATTTAATATAGTTAGGTCTGGTTTATATACCAATATGTTCTGCACCCATTCTATTTCATTTTTTAATATCGCATTTTGCATTAACAGTGAGTAGACATCTTTTTTAGCCTGCAAACCATATTTACTAGCTAAATTCTCAACAAAAACTTCTTCTCCCCCGGTGTTAGCTACATCTTTAAAACCTTGATAATCATCAATATTAGTATATTTCATACTATTGCTCCTAAACTTAATTGATCATGACTCATTCTAATACTACTCGTATCTAAATATAAAATCAACATATAAACATAATAGTTAACTTAATTAATAGCTCATCAATAATTTTATTGGGAAATTGTCAATTATTTGGCACGATTATTGCTATAAGGTTAATATAAATTAATTAATATAATAGCGCTATGAAAGCAAAGCAAAAAGTACCAGCACCAAAGAAACTTAACTCGAACTATTTCAAATTTATAGAAATTGCTCCACAAGAATTAAATCAGCAGCAAAAAATAGACATGTTGAATCTTAAGAATACAATGATTGCTATAACTCAATTAGAGCATATTGATCAAAGAGAAGATCAACATAAGCGGCATGACTATAACAGTGAACGAATATTAGATACATTAGCACGAGTACTTAATATTGACACATGTGCAGCAATTGCTCATTCCGAGAGTGCAAATAAGTTTATAATGTCATTCAACTCAACATTAGATTATAATCATCAGCTATTTCTGAATGAAATATTATCTGCAATTAATACAACATTACAAGATAGTAATATTTACCATATTGTTCACTCAGATCGCAATTTATTACAACAAATCAAAGCTTTTGAACAAAATGTACTTACTGTACCAGGTGAGAATATACAAAAATGCGTAGTAAGCTTTAAAAAGTTTAAAGAATATTATTCAACGCACCAACTAAATAATGAGAAGTACGCTGAATTTATTGTGGATATGCAATCTCACGGTATAATTGGAGAAGCTCTTGATAAATTTATTAGACCAGTACAAGATGCAAAAAAATTACTAGCAGCTTTTAATGAACAGAATGTTGGTAAGATTATTGTAGATCTTTTAGAAAATCCACAAGAACTACATGCTGAAATTAATCTGCTAGAATATAAAATTACGAAAAAACTTGCCGTAGATGAATATACCGGCATATCAAAATTATGCTGTGCATTATGTGAATTTGTTCTAGAAGAAGGTCATGTAGCACATCGTGGCAAACATGGTGTATTATTTGAAAATGGTTGGAATCTTACCCCAAATTTGCTCAATAAAATTCCTGGTATTATAAATAAAATTAATGATAATTCTAGTGCAATTATTAATAAGATCCTTAACATGGAAATGGCTATATTGACTAAAAAAGATAGTGGATATGTTGATACGTTGCTAAAATATGTCGAAAATAAAACACTCCCAAATATTGATGTTAATGTAATAGAGAGAGTAAAGCAAATAGTGAAAACTAGCGCAATATCAAATCCGCCTAATCAGCGTAATAAAAATAAAATGGATCATGATTTATCTGACGATGAGGGTGAACCACTAAATTCTACTTTTAAATTATTTAAGGATCAAATAGAAGAGGTAGAATTTAATCAATATGTGAAAGAGCATATTGCTTTAGCTAATGATTGTCTTTTATCTCTTTTTTACCAAGATATAACCTCCAATCTTAGTGGTGCAAATGAAACAACGCATGCAGATTTTACTTAAAGACTAAAAAATCTTCCTATATAACCTTAGTTTGTGAGTGTTCACGAGTTTTGAAGTTTGAACGTTAGTATACCACATACAAGGCGTTATCACGAGCTGATCCAGAAATCAGCTCGTGTAAGGAAGAAATGATGACTTTTTCTAAGAACCTGTCAGATCAGTAGATATAAGAGGTAATTGTGAGATTCATAGACATTGTTTCAATTTTTTGTCCCTATGTTCTATTGTAAGAATAACTTAAAATTGGCATTTTACGTTGTGTACGATCTATTCATAAAAGTAATTTTAGCGAGTAGAGTGCACCTAAGCGAGGACGTTCAACAACGCACCAAGTTCTAATCAATTGACTAAAGATAAAACAGAGAGGCCGGGAAGTTCCTTACCTTCTAAATATTCCAGGAATGCGCCACCACCAGTTGATATATAACTAAAACCTTCTGGTGCTAATCCTGTTGCTCTAATAGCAGCAACAGTATCCCCACCTGCTATTATACTACTTAAATTATGATACTTGGTTTGTTGCCAGATTAGTCTTGCGATATAATTTGTGCTACAATTAAAATATGGATTTTCAAATAACCCAACGGGACCATTCCAAACTAACATATGGCTCTTTTTAATAAGATCAGATATTTTTTCTGTAGTTTCAGTACCTATATCGAGCATTACCTCATCTTCATCGATTTGGTCGTGATAAACTATTTTACAATTACTATATTGCTCATCCGCAAGCTTGCTGGCAACCACTACATCAATTGGCAGTAAGATATTTTTTCCTAAAGATTTCGCTGTATTTAAAATATTCTTTGCTTCCTGAAAATAGTCGGGTTCATTAGAGGATTTGCCAATTTTATGTCCTGAAGCTGCTAAAAATGTATTGGCCATTTTCCCAACAATTATTAAATTATCAATCTTTTTGATCAAATTATTTAATAATGGAATTTTTGTTGAAACTTTAGCACCTCCTATAATAGCAGTTATCGAAGATGGAGTTTGTAAAATTACGTCAATGTTTTTTAATTCTTGCAATAATCCGAGACCCGCAGCTGCAGGCAATAATTTCGGTAATCCTACAATAGATGAGTGTGCTCTATGCGAACAGGAAAATGCATCATTAATATATATATCGCCAAGAACAGCTAATTCTTTTGTAAAAGCCTCATCGCATTTTTCTTCTTCAGGATGAAAACGTAAATTTTCTAATACCATAATTTCACCTACGGCCAAACTATCAACTGCTGCTAGTGCTTTACTACCGATGCATTCTCTGAAAAATTTTACTGGTTGGTTATAGTACTGCTTAAGTTGTCCAGCTATTTGTTCAAGTGAAAATTGTTGCTCAAATTCATGTGGCCTACCAAAATGAGAAATTATTACGATCTTTGCTCCAGCATTCACTAAGTAGTTAATAGTAGGAATTGACCTAATGATCCTAGTATCATCTGCTAATTTACCATCTTTGATTGGTAAATTAAGGTCTAACCTTAAAAGTACTCTTTTATTTTTTATCTCTAAATCATGTAATTGCTTTAGCATATTTATTATAGGAATCTTTTTAAAATATCACAACAATCCAGCATTCTTTGAGCAAACGCCCATTCATTATCATACCAACTTAATACTCGAGCAAAATATGGAGTAACTATTTTTGTTTCAAAAGGATCAAAAATTGAACTATAACTAGTATGATTAAAATCGACGGAAACTAAATTAGCCGCAGCTATCCCTAATATTCCTTTTAAATAACCATTACTAGCATTAATCATTGCCTCATTTATAGAGGATATTTCCAATTTTTTACTAGCAGTAAAAGTAAAGTCAATTAAAGAAACATTAGCCACCGGCACTCTCACCGCAGAGCCATCAAGTTTTCCTTTTAAGGAAGGTAACACTAATCCAATGGTGGTGGCGGCTCCGGTCTTTGTTGGGATCATTGAAGTCAGTGCTGCTCGTGCACGCTGTAAATCCTTATGACTAGCATCAACTATGTTCTGATCACCAGTATAAGCATGAATAGTAGTAGCATATCCAGCTTCTATATTAAAATGATCATGTAAAACTTTAGCCACTGGTGCTAAAGCATTAGTAGTGCATGAGCCTATAGAAATAATTTCGTCATTTTTTGTTATATCCTGATGATTTATACCGATAATAATAGTTTTATCAGCATCAAAAGCTGGAGCAGAAATTATTACTTTCTTAGCTCCACTAGCTAGATGGAGAGCAGCTTGATCCTTTTTCGTAAACTTACCAGAACATTCAAGTACTATATCAACGTCAAAATCTTTCCATGGAATATCTGCTGGGTTCTTGTGATGAAAAACTGGAATTTGTTGATCTTGAATAATTAAATGTCTATCCCCCGCTTTGGCAATTATATCTGATCTACCATGGATGGAATCATAATTTATTAAGTGGCAGATTGTTGAGATATCGCTAGGGGTATTTAGAGCAACAATTTGATGATCGCCTCTAGCGATTGCTGATCTAAATACTAATCTACCAATACGGCCAAGCCCGTTAATTGCAATAGACCTCTGTTGAAACTCTACTCCTGTGGACAATTGCGTCGTCGCGCCTAGGCTCGAATCCGAACAAACTTTATGTACGCTGGGGGTCGAAGCACCAAATGCTTCTAGCACTTGCACCGAAGGTACGAGTTTCGTAAGAGGTCTATTGTTCATCTTTTATCAACTTTGTCCCTGCTAGAATTTGCTCTCCCCGTAAAAAATCTTTGACCATCAGTACTTTTTTACCAGCTTGCTGTAATTTTTTTATTATCAAGAACCCCTGACCACAAGCAATTTTTAAATCATTATTAACTACTGTTCCTGGCATAAAATCATGTTGCTGATCGTCAAAATCAGCTTCCAGGATTTTAATAATCTTTTCTTTATATTCAAAATATACTCCAGGCCATGGGTTCATACCACGAATTTTGCAATCTATTTTAGCTGCTTCTTCTTGCCAATTAATCCTGCTTTCTTCTTTCTTTAACTTATGAGCATAAATAATTTGACTGTTATCTTGAGGAATTTTAGCTAAAGTTGTATATTCCGCTAGAGTTTTAATCAGCAGCCTAGCGCCAATAGCAGCACATTGATCATGTAACTCCGGAAAAGTTATCCTTGGATCAAGCACTAGTTTTTCCTGTAAAATTATATCACCAGTATCCAATCCTTCATCCATCTGCATTATACAAACTGCGGTTTCTTGTTCACCGTTTATTATAGTTCGCTGCAAAGGAGCAGCTCCACGATATTTTGGTAAAGCAGAAGGATGAATGTTAATAGATCCATATTTTTTAGCATATAAAATCTCTTTAGGTATTAAAAATCCGTAAGCGGCTACCACTATAATGTCTGCTTCTATAGATGTTATTAGTTCAATTACTTCAATTTTTTTTAAACTATTTGGAGTATAAACAGCTATATGATGATTTTCTGCTAATCTATGCACCGGCGAATAAATTTGCTTTAACCCACGATTTTGAGGCTTTGGTGCAGCAGTAAAGACTGCCACTACTTGATTTGTTTTCGAATTAATGAGTTCACTCAATGCTGGTACCGCAAACTCCGGCGTACCCATAAAAATTACTTTCACAAACAATTCTTCTTTAATTTCTTAAGTTTGCGTAAAGCTACATCTCGCCTTATATTACTCAAGTAATCCACTAATAACCTACCATTTAAGTGATCTATCTCATGTTGAATTGCTCTGGCCAACCAACCATTAACCGTAATTTCTTGTGATTTGTTATTATAATCCAGAAATTTAGTCTTGATACTATCCGGTCTTACTACTTCAATTCTTTGTTCAGGCAAAGATAGGCATCCTTCTGTTGCTAGCACTAATTCTGCAGATTGCTCAATAATTTCAGGATTAGCCATAAAAAGTGGAAAAAAATCTTGGTCTCTTTCACCCTGATCATTGTCATCCTGCAAATCAATTACCAAAATTCTTTGCAATATCCCAACCTGTACTGCAGAAAGACCAACACCATGGTCGTGATACATTGTTACTAACATATCATCCATTAATTTTCTGACTTTGTCATCTACCAGCTCTACAGCAACGGATTTTTCTTTTAAAATCGAGTCTGGTGCCGTTATTATATTAAGTATAGTCATAATTTTGTTTATTAATTTGGCTCTATTTTAACGCAAGTTGCCAATTAAAATATTTTATTAAACACCATAGGGCGTCCAGCTGTCATTGCGAGCTGATATATCCCCACGAATTTGAAGTGGCTAAAAAACACTCCAAAAGCCCGTCATTGCGAGGAATGTGCGTAAGCACATGACGAAGCAATCCAGAAAAAATCATAACAGTGATACAGCTTTTACTGTGTTAATCTTTCTGGATTGCTTCGTCGTAACCTAAAGGCTACTCCTCGCAATGACGCTGGAACAAGAGTCTCTGGCAATTTTAATTGGCAACTCTCGTTATTTTACTATATCTTGCTTTAATTTTTTGCTTCTTGCTTCCATTGTAAGCTTCTATATCTTCTTGCATTACCTGTAAATAAGTTTCAAGTGCTTCTCTGATAAGGTAGGATTTTGATCGATCCAGTTGTTTTGCAACCTGAGATAAGGAAGAATATAGTTTTTCTGGTATTTGTGTGCTAATTATAGTCATATTATTACACCATCTTTTATTAAATAGGTCAATTTAAATTCATTTAAATAATCAATCATCATCAGTAAATATTTTATCATTATACTCTAAGTATGAAATTAGTAGTTCTATTTCCGGAAGTACTTCTATATCAAAATAATCATGACATGCACCACCATGTCTTGTACTAAAATCCTCAAAAATAGCAAGTAATCCCTCACTCTCTTCTTTTGTTATAGGCAAGTTTTGTATATCTTTTGTAATTAGAGGGCTATGGTAATAAATGACAAACTCAGGATCATTTAAGAATATAGTTTCTTTGTCAGCTAATTTTTTAGTTAAAATTTTACTGGCATACGCATAACCTTTATCATCTCCAGCTATTACTAGCATGGTTGCTCCTTTAAACTCTGTAAGACATTTCATCTTCAACATATTGCTGTTTTTTTGGGTTGGAGTATATCTATAATATTCACGTACAGCAGACATAGATACTTATATTATTTATTATAACTTTAAAAATAGATTACAGAAGAATATTCAATTAGTTCCATTAAATTTGTGATATCACCAATCATTAGTAAATAGCTTATCATTATACTCCAAGTACGAGATTAATATTTCTATTTCTGGCAGTACTTCTATATCAAAGTAGTTATGGCATGCACCACCACCTCTTGAGCCATAGCGCTCAAAAATAGCAAGTAATCCCTCACATTCTTCTTTAGTTAGAGGCAAGTCTTGTATATCCTCTGTAATTAATGGAGTAGGGTAGTAGATAACAAATTCATGGTTGTTTAAGAATATAGCTTCTTTATTAGCTAATTTTTTAGTTAAAATTTTACTAGCATGCGCATAATCTTCATCACCTCCAGCTATTACTAGCATAGTTGCTCCTTTGAACTCTGGAAAACATTTCATTTTTAACATATTGCCATCCTTCTTTTAAAATTGGTAAATTATTTATCGGAATGTTTAACCACTCAGAACATCTTCCAGAAGCTTTATAATCCCAATGAGTATTGTGTCGTCTGTCTATATGCGGGCGCCACTCGCCTCCATATTGATCATATAAGCTTTTTTCTTTTCTATTACGAGGCTTTATTTTTGAAGCTAAACCTTCTGTTAATATACCATTAATAGGCGGTTCTGGCCATGTTTTACTATCGGTCATTTTTATCAATGCTTCGACTTTACTCAAATCTTCAATGATTACCATTACCGGTTCAGCCCAACATCGACAGTTACGTTCTTGTCCTGGATGACCCGTAGCAGGTGGTTCATCCCAAGCAAAAACTTTGCCATTATTAGCAGCGTGCGTTAATCGGACTTTATTATCTTCTTGAGTACGCCATATGTAATGTTCTGGTGACGCCGCCTTAATTACATAATATGGTACTGTGATTGCTGTGCCGTATCGTAAATAGGCTATAAAGGCTTTATGATAGGCTGGATTATAGTGTTTTTCTATGTAAAGATTTCTACGTTGCACAAAACATACTATCTTAAATGAGTCTGGTAGTATATCATTTAAGAAATATGCACTAAGTGCTTTGACGTAAAAATATTAAATAAACTCAGTTGCAATTAAAATATTTTATTAATCACAGAAGCCAGTTCCAACCGTCATTTTTGAACGACACACAATGTCATCCCGAACTTGTTTCGGGATTTCATCAGGACTTCATAAATTCGCGTTACAACCCTTTCAACTTTATACTATGTTTGAGATGATGTTAGGTATTCGAAGTGACTTATGTGTCTGGGATGACCACTGTATCCGTCATTGCAAGCGCAAGCGAAGCAATCTAGTGAAATTAACTGGATTGCTTCGCTTGCGCTCGCAATGACGGTGTGAGTGAGTAAGACACAGTTTGTATTGTCAACCTATCCAACTTGACGCGTATGATTTATTGAACACTCTCTACTCAAATGGTTTTATGATCACCATGATAATAGCGACCAACATTAATATTGCTGGTACTTCGTTAATGATACGATAAAATTTTTCTGAATGTTTGTTTGTGCCGTTGGCAAAATCTTTTCTCCATTTTGCCAATAATCCATGAATACAAGCAAGCCCTAATACTGCTGTTATTTTTATATGAAACCACACACCTAAAGCAACAAAACCGTATATATGAGCATTGATTAAACCAAAAATAAAAGTCATGATCATTGCCGGGTTCATAATGATTTTTAACAAACGATATTCCATTAGCTGAAAAATTTTGTCTGCCTCAGAATCTCTAGATACTCTAGTGTGATATGCGTAGATTCTTGGTAAATATAATAAACCTACCATCCATGAAATTACTGCAAAAATATGTAATACTTTGAACCATGAATAATAATTATCCATTAATTATTTCCTATTAATTTAAGTTTGAACATTACATGGGCATTTTATGAATTTGTCTGGGCATATTCTTGTTAAACTACTGCTAGAACAAATATCATTTGCATTATTATTTATAAATCTCTGAATAATATTCGCAAGACTATTAATAAATAATTCGCTTATTCTCAAAGTTGCTACCCTAATATACTGTATTTGATAAAGATTTGCGATATTGCCATATTCTATATCAAGTTCTACCAAAGTTTCTACATGTTCAGATACAAAGGCTATTGGTACTACAATTAAAGATTTATTTTCGATTCCCGCATTTTTAATCTCACCTTCGGTAGTTGGCTTTAACCACTCTACCGGTCCAACTTTACTTTGATAGCTGATTTGATAATCAAGATCTTTAATATTTATCTCAGCTATTATCTGCTTTACCGTTTGCTCGATTTGCCATTGATATGGATCCCCTTCATTAATAATTTTTACTGGTAATGAATGAGCAGAAAATAATATGCGAAATTTTGCGTCATCTTTTATTGCTGCTATTGCTTGCTTAATTAATACAAGATGAGCTTTTATATAATCGCTTTCGTTGCTGTAGCAACAAATCGTTTTTATTGGAATTTTATTAATTTCACTATTATCGATTAGACTACGAAATTCGTTGATTGCAGAACCAGTGGTGGTAGTAGAAAATTGTGGATATAATGGTAATAATATTATTTCCTGCGGCTGATATTGTTTTATTTGATCTATTACTGTGTGAGCTCTTGGATGCCAATGACGCATACAGATAAAAATCTCGAACTTTGTAGTTATTTTTTGCTGTAATAAATCGGTTAATGCTTTTTTTTGTAAAATTGTTTCTGCTAAAATAGGCGATTTATTACCGATTAACGCATATATTGCTTTAGCTTTTTCAGCTCTAATAAACGAAATTAATTTAGCAATTAAAAAGCGTAATGGATTAGGCAGTTTAATGATTGCTGGATCATAAAATAAATTGAATAGAAAAGATTGTACAGAATTTAAACTATCTGGACCGCCTAGATTGAATAAAACTATCGCTATTTTTTTAATATCGGTATTCTCTGACATAATTAACTAAAAATTCAACATTTTCAAGCTTAGTCTGCGGCAAAATTCCATGTCCTAAATTAAATATAAAATTTCCTTTTGATAAATTCGACAAAATTTCATCAGCCTTTTGTGCTATGAGCTCTTTGGTAGTTAACAATATTACTGGGTCAAGGTTTCCTTGTACTATAATTTTATCCTGCCATTTTCTCATGCAACTTACTGGCACCGACTGATCTACTCCAATTACATCCACAGCAACATCAGTAATATATTTCTCATATAAAAAACCAGATCCTTTAGGAAAACCTATTACTGGTATATCAGGAAATATGTTTTTAATTGCTGTTACAATTTGTACTGTTGGCTCGATAACAAATTCATTATACTCAGTATCATTTAAGATTCCGGCCCAAGAATCAAATAGTTGAATTAAATCAACGCCAGCTTTTATCTGCTCTACCAAATGTTGAATGGTTTTTTCGGTAATTAAATTTGTAAGTTGTTTAGCCAGTTTTCGATTTTGATAAATAAATTTTTTACTTGATAAAAAATCTCTTTGACCCCTACCTTCTAACAGGTAGCTTACTACTGTCCATGGGCTTCCAGCAAAACCTATTAATGGAATATTATTTGGTAAATTTGCTTTAGTTTTAGCAATTGCATCATATACTATTTGCAATTTTTTACCATCATTATTATCTAGATATTTAAGATCTGTTGCTGATTTAAATTGTGCTAAAACTGGTCCAATATTTTCTACAAATTCTACTTGCCACCCCAAAGCATGCGGTAAAATTAAAATATCGGAGAAAATAATTGCAGCTGAAAGGTTAAATCTTTTTATTGGTTGTAATGTTATTTCTACTACCTTGTTTTGGTCATAACAAAGATCGAGAAAACTATTAACTGTATTTCTGATTTTTAGATATTCCGGTAAATATCTGCCGGCCTGGCGCATTAGCCAAATAGGAGTATTTTGATTGTCAGTAACAAGTTTTTGTATAATGGAATTCATTGCTTACTCAATTATATAATATTTATATAGTTAAAATTTTGTTGTAGTATAGGTAGTGGAAAAGGGAGGTTAAAACTTATCAACAGCTTTATCAACATATTTTTACATCAGGAATTGTTGTAGCTGTCGGTAATTTCAAGCATTTTTCACATTATTTAATTATTAATTTATACAGTGGATAAATTAGTGTATAAGGCTTGAATATATGTAGATAAGCCTTGTCTGCTTTACTAAGCTAACAGTTATACACAATTTTATTCACATAAGAAAATAGACTAATTTTATAGTATTTATACTGTAAATTACCACTATATGTAGTGGTTTTTTGAATAAAACAAACTTTAATATAATTTATTTTTAATAAAATTATCCACAAAGAAATGTGAAAATTAATGAAGAAAATAATAATTCATTTAATATCAGAATCTTCCGGTCAAACCGTGAAATATGCAGCCAAATCAGCAATATCACAATTTTCAGACATAAAAGCAAAAGAGTATAATTGGCCATTAGTCAGGAATAAGGAATTGCTTAATGAAGTATTAAGAAAAATTCAACAAAAACCAGGGATAGTGTTGTATACTATTTCTAATCCGGAATTAAGAGATATTTTAAAAAAATTTTGTCATAAACTAAGAATCCCATGTATTTCGATTGTTGGCAAGATCGTAAAAGAAATATCAACTCTGTTAGGAATAGGAGCAGAAGATATTTCAATGCAAAATCGTACTAAGCTTGATGCAAGTTATTTTGATAAAGTTAATGCGATAGATTACACCCTTAGACATGATGATGGTCAAAATATTATTGGGTTAAATGAAGCTGACATAATATTAATAGGTCCTTCAAGAACATCGAAAACGCCAACGGCAGTCTATTTAGCCTATAATGGTTTTAAAACTGCTAACGTACCATATATCTATAATTCTCCATTCCCAGAATATTTATATCAATTGAATCAAAGATTAATAGTTGGTTTAGTTATTAATCCAGCAAGACTTATTGAAATTAGGGAAGCGAGAATGAATTTATTGCAAATTACTGAAGTAACCGATTATACTGATTTAAAAATAGTTCAGGAAGAATGTACTCAGGTAAAACGTATGTGCCAGCAAAAAGGATGGCCAGTTATCGATGTTTCACGAAGATCAATTGAAGAAACAGCAGCAATTATCATGAAAAACTTTTATGATCATAAAAAATATATAAACAAGTTAGAGATTGAATAAATTTATTGTAAAAACGTCAAAATTTTATTTGACATAATCGTTGGTTGTTTTACTATGATATAATGTATAATAAAATAATTTGTTATACTTTGTACCTTGCAATAATTGGAGGTTATCATGAATATGATGAATGTAAATCATTTACAACAACAAGATTCTATATTTAAAAAAAATGATTTACAGTTTGAAAATAAATTCAATAATATCAAAGAATTTAGTGATAATGATCCTCAAATATTATCTGTGGCCACTATATCAAAATTGATACAATCCAGAAAATTATTAGCAATTAGTAGGTTGAATTTAGAGGATATAAATTCTAAAAAAGAAGTAAGAAGAGAAATATGGGTAGGTAAACATTATACACCACCCTCGTGATTATTGCTAATATATACTGCATGCATTTGAAGAGTTGGTAGGCGAAGGTCAATTTCAAAAAGAACTAGAGGAGTCACAGATTCAGGGAGCGCAGATATTTGATGACGACAACAGCAATTTTTGAAGTTGACCTGGTATACGTAGATAGTGAATAAGTGCTTTGTGTTATGAGAAGGATATTTGTTGTATAGTTTAATTTTTGAATTAATTTATTTAAAGCTAAGATTTTTTTAAGAATTAATTAGTATTTTTATATCTTTATCTCAAACATTTAAGAATAGTATTAATGAATCTATATACAATTGCGCCGCATAACTCATTTTTACATGTTATTGCTGATTTTATAATTGCTAAATCATCAAATAATATTAATCAGTTAAAAGTTGTTTTGCCAAATGGCAGTGCATGCTTAAATCTACAAAAAATTCTAATAGAAAAACAAAAAATCAGTATCTTACCGAATATTATCCCTTTAGATAACCTCATCGCCGAAGGCGCAGAAATATTTACTATTCCTACGGAAAGCATTAGTGTTTCCACTTACCTAGAAGAAAAAATAATATTGGCAGAAATTATTTTTAATTATAAGGAATTACAACTTAACATCAGCTCATCATTAAGTTTTAGTTCAAAATTAGCTCAGCTATTTTATGAATTGATCATCAATGATATTCCTATTGAAAGTATAAAAAATTTACCAACTATTGAACAAGCAGAACATTGGCAAACAATATATAAATTTTTAGAATATGCATATGAACAATGGCAACAAAAAATAGCTAATTTAAAAAAGCTTGATAAAGCACATTATCAGATTAGTAACATCAAAGTTGAAATGGAACGTTTACGAAATGATCAAGCAGTAATAATAGTAGCCGGTATATTTGGTCATACTAATTTAGTATGGGATTTTTTAAAACAAATAGCTGAATTGCCGACAGGATATATAATTTTACCGCCAATTGTTAATTTTGATGACCAAAAAATTAACTTCTCTGTGCAACCTAGAGAAGATGTATTATATTGTTTACAAAGATTACTTACTATCTTAAATAAGAATTTATCAGATTTTCAACATTTAGGTGATATTACAGTAGCAAGCACGCTGGATAAATTAATAATGCCAACAATAGACCTTGCTCACAAACCTACTTCTGCGGATGATTTGGACTTTGGTGCGGTACTCGAATTCGAAACAAACCTAAAGTGTGCTCCGGGTCGAGGTTCCGTGTCTCCTTCAAATCCTCTCTTTGACGCGATTTGTAAGCAAGGTCTAATAGAATCAGTATCTAATAAAGCTAATAAAGCTAATAAAGCTAATATAAATAATATAAATAATATAAAATATTTTGAGTATGATAGTATTTTTGATGAGGCTGAAGCAATAAGTCTAATTTGTTTAAAACATGTCAGTAATAAAAAGATAGCTATCATTGTTAATAATGAGAAAACCAAAGAATTATATTGTCATGGATTGTTTGCAGCTGCTTTAACTTTTGATGATTTATTTGGCTCTTCTTTGAGTAAAACTCAGGAGGTTCATTTAATATTTTCCTTAAGTGAATTAGTATGTAATATTTTTGATTTAAAAAAATTACTTATTTTCTTAAAAAATCCTCTTATATATTCTCACTCAGTTGTACAATTTGAACAATTATTAGCCAGTAAAAATCGTTTTATTTCAAATTGGCAACAGCTGGAAGAATTGGTTGCTGCTACAAAAAATCAGAAATTAATAGAATGGTATGAAAATTTACAGCATTTGTTGGAAAGTGATCTGCATATACAGAGTTATAATTTTAGTAATATTTTACAATCAATTATTATTATTGCTGAAAAACTTTACCCACAACTTTGGTCTAAACTTGATATTTATGAATTCTTCTCTGAATTGATAAATTTGAACTGGCATTTTGTCTTGCCTAGTTTGGTAGAGTTTCCAGAGATTTTGAGATCTTTAATAATGGGGGCAAGATCTTTTGCAGAGAATAATAATAATGCTAATTTGATAATTTGTAGGCCTGAGGATGCTGCATTATTAAAATTTGATTTAGTAATTCTAACCAATTTTAGTGAAGGAGAATGGCCGACTTCACCTACCAGTAATCCGTGGTTTAATAAGCAGATGCAGGATGAGTTAAAATTATATTCACAACAAATACGATGGGGATTATCTTTATATAATTTTTATTTGTTGTTACATAATTCGCATGTAGTAATCACTAGATTTAAGAAACAGGAAGGTAAAAGCGAACTTTTACCTTCCAGCTATATAAAAAGACTACAGATTCTATTAGACCTCTTCCAAAATTCTACTTCTGTAGATAATACTGTGAATGGGGTTACTCTTGCACAAGTGGTTGAGAGGACGCCGGTAAGTGACGTTGATAACCCGTCAAATGCGCTTCTAGCTACAAGCGATTTTTTTCCAGATAGGCTATCAGCTACGGATATTGAAATATTAATTCGTAGCCCTTATAGCTTTTATGCTAAAAAGATACTAAGATTAAGGAAACAGGAGAGCCTGGCTAATGGTCCAAATCTGGCAGAATTTGGTAGTTTTATACATAAGATTATCGAACAATATACAAAAACTTATAATCATAGTTTGAGAACTCAGGATGCGTTATCCTATATATTAGATATTAGTGCTAATATATTAGCAGATAGTATTTTACCAAGGGCTACCAAATTAATTTGGCGAAATAAATTTGCAGCATTTGCTGAAGAATTTATTGAATTTGATCTAAATCGTCGTAGTGACCTCAAAGAAATCTATGCTGAAATTGCTGGAGAGATGTTTATACAAACTAGCAAGCAAAAAATAAAGATAACCACAATTGCTGATAGAATTGAAGTTGATACTCAAGGTCAACTGACTATTATAGATTATAAAACTGGTGTAGTACCAACCAGGAGAGATGTGTTATCCGGATTATCTTCACAATTGATAGTAGAATCTTTAATAGCGTTAGATGGTGGTTTTAATATAGCTAATAGACCTTTTGCGAAACTCAATGCACCACGTATCATATATGTAAAAATTGCCAGTTCTAAACCATATATTAAAACTACAGAAATACAGCTAACCTCTCTAGAACTGGAAGAGCATGGTATAGGTTTACAACATTTGTTAAATAAATATAGTTCTTGTAAAAAATTTTCCTCTCAGATTGACTTATTAAAATACAATGATTATAAAAATTTAACACGCAACATTAATTCTTAAGAATATTGAATATATGGTAAATAGCTATAAGCCACAAGGAGTACCAGATTTAATTCCATATCTTACGGTACAAAATGCAGAACAATCGATAAAATTTTATAAAGAAGCTTTTGGCTTTGAAGTAATCCAACTAGGGCATGGTGAGGGTAATGAAATCACTCATGTAGAAATGCGTAAGGCAGAAGTAATAATAATGTTTTGTCCTGAAGGAGCTTTTGGTAATATCAATAAAGCCCCAATAACACAAAATATTATTATGCCATTAAGTATATATATTTATTGTGTAGATGTTGATAAATTATACCAACAAGCAATCAAAGTAGGAGCTATTTCCAAAATGATTCCTAGTATAGGATTTTGGGGCGATCGTTTTTGTACATTACTTGATATAGATGGCTATGAATGGTCTTTTGCTACTTACTTGGGTGATGATGGTAATATAGCAACCAAACATTAATAATATACTCGGTGAAAATTGAGAATTGCGTCGTCATGTCTAAAGATCTGCGCTCCTCGCGTATTTAAGTAACTGCTTGCGGTGCTCGACTTTGACAATTCCTAGCATTTTTCAATTTTGACCTTCGTCTATTTCATCTTCTAAGGAGTGTTCAATGAGATCATACACGTCAAGTTAAGGAAAAAGAGACAACACGAGCCGTCATTGGTCATTGCGAGACCACGATAGTGGTCGTGGCAATCCAGTTAAATAGTTCGTTTCACTTTCTGGATTGCTTCGCCTTCGGCTCGCAATGACGAGTTATATCGTCTCTTTTTCCTTAACTTGACGCGTATGGTTCGGCGAACATTCTAATGAATTTTAAGATAAACTTAATAAGGAAAAAACATGAGTTATGTACCAATAGTAGTAGAACAAACAGCTAAAGGCGAAAGATCGTATGATATTTATTCAAGATTATTAAAGGAGCGTATAGTATTTGTTTGTGGTCAGGTAGAAGATTATATGGCAAATTTGATAGTTGCACAATTATTGTTTTTAGAGGCTGATAATCCAGAAAAAGATATCTATATGTATATTAACTCCCCTGGAGGGGTAGTAACTGCTGGTTTAGCCGTTTATGATACTATGCAATATATAAAACCCAAGATCGCAACTTTATGTATTGGACAAGCTTGTTCAATGGGTTCATTATTATTAAGTGCTGGGACTTCAGGGATGAGGTACGCATTACCACATAGTCGGATCATGATCCATCAGCCATCTGGTGGCTATCAGGGACAAGCTACGGATATAGAAATACATGCTAGAGAGACTCTTAAGATTAAAGCTTTGCTTAATAATTTATATGTAAAACATTCTGGCCAAAAATTGGCGCATATTGAGAAAAATATGGAACGTGATAATTTTATGGATCCTGAGTCAGCAAAGGAGTTTGGGCTTATTGACCAGATTATTACTAATAGAGAGTTGATTTCTGGAAAGAAATAGTACAAGTGCATTAAAAAATTGATTTACATCTACAAAATAAGTGGCTACAAGTTTCAATAAATAAATTAGTTTAAACAAATATGGTAAGCGAAATCGAGAAAAAAACTTTACATTGTTCTTTTTGTGGAAAGAATCAATATGAGGTAAAGAAACTAATAGCAGGTCCTACGGTATTTATTTGTGATGAATGTATAGCGTTATGTGTGGATATTATCAAAGAAGAGAATAAGATAGGTCTTAAAAAAACTACTTCTTCTATACCAGTGCCAAAGAAAATTCGTCAGATTCTTGACGATTATGTAGTGGGACAGGATCGTGCCAAGAAAGTATTGGCTGTTGCGGTATATAACCATTATAAGAGGTTAGAATATCTTGAAAAAGGTAATATTGACGTAGAGCTTAATAAATCAAACATTATGCTTATTGGTTCTACTGGATCTGGCAAGACTTTGCTGGCACAAACTTTGGCAAAGATTTTAGATGTGCCTTTTACTATGGCTGATGCCACCTCGCTTACTGAAGCGGGTTACGTTGGTGAAGATGTTGAAAATATATTATTGCGGTTACTTCAGGCTGCTGATTTTAATGTTACTAAAGCACAGCGTGGAATAGTATATATTGATGAAGTAGATAAGATTGCACGTAAGTCTGAAAATCCTTCAATCACCAGAGATGTTTCTGGTGAAGGGGTGCAGCAGGCATTACTTAAGATTATGGAAGGAACGGTTGCGTCTGTGCCACCTCAAGGTGGACGAAAACATCCTCAGCAAGAATTTCTGCAAATAGATACCACTAACATATTGTTTATTTGTGGTGGTGCTTTTATGGGTATAGAGACCATAATAGCTAACCGTACAGCACAAAGTGCCATAGGGTTTGCTGCAGATGTAAAATCTAAGCAAGAGCTGAGACATGGTGACGTATTAAAATTGCTTGAAATTGAGGATCTAATTAAATTTGGAATGATTCCAGAATTTATTGGTAGATTGCCAGTAGTTGCAACTTTAGATGATTTAGATAAATCAGCTTTAATTACTATCCTTACCTCACCAAAGAATGCAATAATTAAGCAGTATCAAAAATTATTTGAACTTGATGATATAGAGCTTGTGATTGATGATGATGCTCTAGGAGCAATAGCTGAGAAGGCTTTAGAGAGAAAAACTGGCGCTCGTGGTTTACGATCAATTATTGAGAGCCTATTATTAGAAAGCATGTATAATGTGACTGATCTAAAAAAGATGCAGGTTTATATCTCAAAAGAGGTAATCGAGGGAAAGGCTGAGCCTACAGTAAGACCACGTATTCTTAAGTCTCGTCCTAAAAAATTAGCGGTATAATAGACCTCTTCGGAAACTGCATGTAAGAGAGGAATTTTTAGGAAGAACGAAGGCGAGCACCGCAGCGTACTCTTGTTTGTTTCGGAGCGGAGACAAGTTTTGGCAACAAAATTACCCCTTAGATACAGTTTCCGAAGAGGGTCTAGTGTGTCGGTTACTAACTGACTCTAGCTGTAAGTTTGTTATTAGCTATGATTAATTTGTAGTATGAAGAGAAAGTGTAAATTTAAAACTCGTTCCCTTCTTATCGCTACTTTCAGCTCGGATAGTACCACCGTGAGCTTTTATGACCTTCTCACATAATGCAAGACCTACACCTCGTTGACCATTGGGAATGCCACCGGATTTAGTACGCGTTCTGGAGCCAACGACAAAAGCACCAAAAATATTATGTAGCTCATGTTGAGGAATCCCCACTCCTTCATCAGTAATACTGAATTCAACAGTTGAGTTACTTTGCTTCAATGCAATAATAATACTACCCTTACTGCTGTACTTAATGGCATTAATGATCAAATTATCAATAGTTGAAGTGATATAATGTGCATCACAATTGACTATAAGATCAGGTTCTACATTAGTTAAAAATTCTCGCTCTTCATTGTTTAGATATAACTTTTTGCAGTAGTCCAAGCGTTGATATACTAGCTCGCTTAAATTTACCTCTGTTTTATGCAATTCATAGGTCAAAGAGGATAGTTTTGATAAATCTAGGAGATTACTAATTAAACTATTGAATCTTTCAGAACTTGCAGCAATCGATTTTATTGCCATACGACGTTGTTTTGCATTAAATTTGTCATAACTCTGATCAAGAGCTTGAGCAAGACTTATTATCCCGGTGATTGGGGTATTAACTTCGTGTTGAATGTTACACAAAAATTCGTCTTTTAATTCTAATAATTTTTCTAGCTCTTCTTCTCGGTCATTTATTTGAATACCAAGATGTTCAACTTTTTCCTCTGTAAGCTTCACCTGTTCTTGCTTGGGTTTTAAAAAAGCTATTAAAAAACTAATGAATATAAGTATAAGAAAGATAATTTTGGATTTTAAATCATAGGTTTCGTGTGAAATAAGAGTATCTATAAATTGCTGATATACAAATAATGATGATGTTAGTGCAAGAATAATCATTACTAGTGCGATCTGCCAATTTATTAATATTCCTATTGTGGCTAAATTTAATATAAAAATTACTAAGGATATCTGTGAAAATTTACTTAATAATACTAGAAGGCAATTTATGAAAGCTAACCCAATAAATATGGCTATATACCATATAATTCCGATATATTTTTCTTTAAGATTTTTTGCCCACAACCCATGACAAATAAAGCTTGTAGATATAAATAATAATGTACCCTGTAAAAGATTAATTAAATAAATATGTTTTTCACTCATAGATTTATCTATGGAAAAAGACATAATTAACGTTATTAAAACGCCAAAAGCAAAATAAATATAAGCCATTTCGTATTTTGGCAGATTATTTTTATAATATCTTAAGGAACTAAGATTTTTAATTCTTCTTAAAAAATTTAAAGACCTGTTTTTAATTTTAATTTTTTGCGTAGTAGTACTATTTTTGTTAACAATCCAGCCACCAGGTTCATTAAGTAAATAATGAGCAGATAATATACTGATCATATTAATTATGGCAGCAATTATTGTGCCGTCTACATCCAGCTGAGATTGGATATAGATTTTCCAGATAATTAAAGAGGAAATGCCTGATAACATACCTATTAAGATAACTCTTTCTGAGGTACGAAATCCAAAAATAGTTAGCAATAAAAGAGGGGTAACTGTTGGTATAAATATAACAACCATTAATAATATCATGCTAAATAAATTATTCATTAACAAAGCAATGATTATTGCAAAAGCACCACCAAAAACTACAAACAACCTAGCAAGCAACAAATCATTTTTTACAATATTAGTTAAACCCAGTGGCTTACAGAAATCATTAGAAAATATAACGGCACCAGACACTATATATGAATCAGCGGTAGACATGGCCAGAGCAGCTATACCCATTAAAGTCAGCACTTTAAGCCCTGGATAAGAAAAATGATTGATTAAGTCAATCATGATATTATCTGGGTTTAAATTAGGATTATAAGCTAAGGCCATAATTCCAATGGAGATTGAGATAATTGTTATAAAAGCGCAGACAATCCCTGCTTTTATAAAGGATTGTTGTGCTTGGTTAATGCTTGATGCCAGAGCTACTCTTTGTAACATCACTGGATCAAAAGCGGCTATTGTAAAAAGAAATAACATAAGCAAAGAATTGTAAAAGTTATGATTTCCTAAATTAAATGCTTTGTTGTAGTCAAAAATCTGATGAGTTGTTAATACATTGATCACTGATTCATAGCCACCAATTGTACTGAAAATAAGTAAAGCAAAAGTTGGTATAAAGACGCCAAAAGCAAAAAATTGCACTATATCAGTAAAGGTAACGGATTTGACCCCGCCAAAGCATGAATATGTAATAATTATAAGGCTACTAATTAAGGTCGCATACAAGTTTGGTAAATCAAGAAAATTATAAAATAATATAGAAAGTAATTTTATTTGCGCGGCAGTAAACGCTATTGTAAGTAACATAGAGAATACAGCGCAAATAATTCTTATTCTAGTGGTATATAATTCGCCAATTACTTCAATCACAGAGTTTTTATTCATAAAAATCTGCATCTTTGGTACCAAGATATAGCCAATGACTAATAAACCTATAAGCCCATCACCAAAACGAATAATGATATGTAATAAGCCATGTTTATAAGTTTCTGAAATGCAGCTTTCAAAAAAACCACCACCGATCCAAGTGGCAACAATAGTAGCTACCAGGGTAGTGGTAGAAAAATTGCTATTACCAATGGCGTATTCCTTAATCGTGGTTATGCCTCTCCCAGAGTATAAACCTACTACTAGATTAATGATTAAAAACGCAATAATAATTACTACATCTATATTAAATGGCATTGGTATTAATCAATTTATATTTATTTAATATACTATAAGTTTAATAGTTTATAGAAAATATACCAGAAAAATATAATTTTATACAACTAAAGATTATAAATTAGTGAGATCCATAGATCTTTAATTTCTCTTTTCATAGTTTCTTACTATCTATCATCGGAAAGCACATTAGCAAGCCCCAAAAATTTCAATAAACCATGAGCCATAACAGGAAATATAAGATTTAAAAGTCAAGATGGTGGGATCGAGAGGATTCGAACCTCCGACCTAGTGATTAGGAATCACTCGCTCTATCCTGCTGAGCTACGACCCCAATATGTAATAATTATAGACGTCCATCAACTGTGTCAAATGTCATCCCAAACGACAGCGAGAATGGCATTGAATGCTGAATAACAATACCAAAAATTCAAAGGCAAGAGTTAACTGTTTTTATAGTATTAGTCAATTAAAAATTAGAAATCTGTGTTTATTTAAAGCAGTTATTAAGTTCATTATAGCGTCGGTCATCTAGGTATATTTGGTAATATTTTTATTCTTTCTTAAAATCAATATTTTAAAGTTAATTTAAAAGTATTATTAGTTTACATATTTAGTATTTTTTAAGGAACTTGACCTTTAATATTAATTATGCTAATACATACCGTTAGTTATTTAAATAATGGTTAAACTAATGAAAGGCAAAAAAGAAGAATATATACAACAATTACAAAAAGTCTTAACCCAGGATAATTTTTGGAGATTATTTGTTGATGGCAAGAAGCAACAAAAGCCGCCACAACAACAAGCACAACAAGATGGAATAAACGAAGCTGCATTTGGTCATTTAGATTGGGTAATGAGAGAAGCGCATGGTCTGAAAAAAATGCAAGACACGGCTATTTGGTTATTTAGTAAAGAACATATTGATGAACCATTAAGTTATGAACTGTTTACAAAAATTCATAAATCAGCTTTTCCTTTTGAAGATCATTTATTATTTAGTTGGGAGTCTACTATTACTAGCGCAAAAAAAACATTTGGCGTTCCGGCATCATCTGAACAATATCTTACAGCACGTGCTCAACAAATTAAGAATCAGGTTGGTGCTGATAATGCTCCATGGCGGTACGTTCCTATGTCAAATGACGAAGGAGTTATTGAAACAATTTGGACGTTAGAAGAAAAGCAAAAATATCTCGAAATACTAAGTGCACAATATAACTCAACCAAAACAAAATTAGCTAATGATCAAGAGGCTTTACTATTTCATATAGTGACAATGGCACAAACTTTGGAAGATATACATATCGCTTCTGACGGTAATTGTCGTAGTGTTATTACTTTATGGCTAAATAAAGAATTAGTATCGCATGGATTTGCGCCTATAATTCTTGAAGATCCTAATGATTTTGAGCATTATGCAGCTCAACAATTATTATATTTATTAGGTAAGGGTCAGGGAGCTTTCTTTAAATTTTTCACTACTGGATATCCATATAATAACTGTTATACAGATGAAGAAATTCAAAATAATATTTGCCAACTTAAAACTATTGATCCTTTGTATAATACTCATCACGAGAATGAAATAGTCACTCCTAACATAATTAACTATCAGCTTACAAATTATATTTATCATGGTCCTGGAAAAGAAGAAATTCGGCAAATAATTTCTAAACAAGGAGCAGTAAACACTTACGATAAATTTGCTCCTCTTTTAGATGAAACTATCGTTCAGTTAATCTCGACAAGGTATACAGGCAAAGAAAATTATTATCTACTGCATGAAAAAATTACTGCAAAATATTTTAAATATTATTGTGAAGCCAAAAATATTGATATTAATGAAATTGACGATTTATGCGAACAATGGTTGAATTTTATTGGTGTAGTAAGGATGAAGATTGGCCACATTTTTCATTATGATCATCAAATTTCATTAGACCTCTTTCGAAACTCATTTACCAAGCTCCCAATTATATAAACCAGCAATTAAATTGAACCTAAGACCAAATCTTTTGCGTCTATTTCGATATTTATCAGCAATTATTTTAAAACGCTTTAACATACCGATAACATTTTCATTTAATACTCTGTCACTTGCTAAACTTCTATTATTTTTCTTATCTTCTTTAGTTAAAGCATTCTTTTTACTCTTTTTCTTTGGTAGCTCAGAATTTGTATGAATCTTCTGTAAGCCTTGATAACCAGTATCAGTAATCACTTTAACCTCAGGCAGTATATGGGTTCTTGATTCTTTAAATAATTTAAAATCATGACGCTTACCATTGGAAAAAGAAGTGCATATGACTCGTTTGCTTTTCTTATCTACTACTATTTGAGTCTTTAACGTATGTCTTTTCTTTTTACCTGAGTAATAGTATTTCTGTTTTTTTGGGGTCGCTCTATAGGGCTTTCTGTAGCATCTATTAAAACTAATTCATACTCCATACCGCTTTTAACTAGAGCCTTCTTACCTGGAAGAGCAAAATCCGGATGTTTTATTAGAGTGTCTTCAACAAAACGAATTGTTTTAAATGCACTGCTTTCGCTAACTCCATAATTCTTAGCTATATGAAAATAGGTACGGTATTCCCTTAAATATTCAAGTGTCATTAATAGGCTGTCTTCCATACTAAGACTAGCTCTTCTGCCACCTTGGTACCTCCTATTTATTTGTTTCTCTGTCTTTAAAATCCCTACCATCTTTTCAAATGTACTATTTCTTACCCCTGTTAATCTTCTAAAATGCTCTTCCGATAAAATGCTTAAATTTTTATATCTCATATAGTTCTAAATTAAGTAAATTCGACTTTATAACATATTTAGTCCAGTTTCGAAAGAGGTCTATTATTAAATCCAACAACTTGTCATTTACTAGACAATGAATTAAATATTGATCAATTAGCAGTCATAACTAAAAAATTTCCTAAAAAAAGTTCAATATGTGCAACGGCAGAAGAATTATATCAAAAGGCATATGCTGCATATAATGACTCTAATAAATGTATTGAGATGATAGCAGATTTAACTAATAATGTTTGCTGTAGTAAGAAAGAGTTTAGTATAATCCAAGCACATGCATCAGAGTACTTAAATGCAGCTGATAAAAATATTTATGGTATGTTTTTTAAACATTATTCACATTTACTTGATGTGTTATCATATACTCAACCGGAGTTGTTAGGAGAATTTGTAGAGTGAGTTCTATAGTTTTAGCAAAAGTAATTCGATAATATATTAAGCCAATTGACATTATTATTGGCTTAATATTGTGCGGAATTTTATGAAGTATTTGGGTAGTTCTTTGCTACAAAAGAATAAAAATTTTTTGAAATAGATATATTTTCACAAAATCTCTATTATTTTTGCTCAAAAATCACTATAAATATTCCATAAAATTTGTATACAATGTCTGAATAATTCTATCTACTAAAAATATCTTAAAAAGTCTATAAATTAAATGTTGCCATCCATTGCACAACATGCGAATCAACATGGTATTCATCCATTAAAACGGTATGGACAAAATTTTCTTTTTGATTTTTCTTTATGTGAGAAAATAGTACGAGTTAGCCAACTCAAAATTGGTGCTAATGTAATAGAGGTAGGGCCAGGAACTGCAGGATTAACTAGAGCTATTTTAGCTAGTACACCTAAGTCGCTGACTGTTATTGAAGCAGATTATCGATGTGTAGCTTTACTGGAGGAAATTAAACATTTATATCCAAATTTATGTATCATTCAAGGTGATGCTTTGAACTGGAAATTATCTGACCTAACTACTAACGACAATAAGATCGATATAATTTCTAACCTACCTTATCAAATAGGTACTACTCTATTAATTCAATGGCTAAAAAATACTGATTATCTTAATAGCATCACGGTAATGTTACAACGTGAAGTAGTTGATCGTATCTGTGCAAAACCAGGAACAAAAACTTATGGTAGATTATCAGTACTCTGCCAACTAATTTGTGATGTGCAAAAATGTTTTGATGTTGCGCCTAAAGCATTTTATCCACCACCAAAAGTATACTCAAGCGTGGTACGATTATCTCCATTAGCAGTAATTCCGGAAATATCTATAATAGAGCGGGTAGAATTGATCACAAGAACAGCTTTCTCGCAACGACGTAAAATGCTTAGATCTTCCCTACAGTCTCTAGATAAAAATATTGAAGATATATTATATAGTATTAATATAAACCCGGAGAGTAGAGCTGAGAACCTCACGCCAATAGATTATTTGACTTTAGCCAATTTAAAATTAAATTTCTTATCTTAGATAGGGTGATGTAAACAGTATGAAAATACTAGACAATTATAGTAATTGGAATCAGGAAATTATCATATTTAGCTTGATGATGCTATTTGCTATAATTTTTGTAATGTTTCTACAAAAATTTATGATTTCTACAATTAAACATTTTGTTCATAAATTTAATCCAACTTATGTCAATATATTAGAGCAATATAATTTTTTCCGTTATTTGTTACACAGTTGTTTTGCTTTATATTTATTATTCTGGAGTAATTTATTTCGTCTTAGCGGTATTTTCTCTCCATTTTTTTATAATATACAAAAAATTGTCCTTGCCATATATTCGACCATTGCCATTGCATTGCTATTAATGGCAATAAACAATATTGCAAGCCGAATATATGCAACTAATGCAGTAGTAAAGCGCATTCCTATTCGTTTACACGCACAAATATTAAAAATATTTATCTCAATTTGTGCAGTAGTAATTATTATCTCATACGCTTTCAATATTTCGTTAATTTCTCTAGCAACAAGCTTAGGCGCAACAACTGCATTATTGACCTTTGTATTTAAAGATACGGTGTTAGGTTTATTAGCTAGTTTACAATTAACATTCCAGGATATAGTTCAGGTAGGGGATTGGATATCTGTGCCACAATATAATGTTTTGGGAGAAGTTTTGGAAATTACTATCACGGTAGTCAAAATAAAAAATCCAGATCAAACAACTTCAACTATTCCTACATCAACTTTACTTGCAACAAATGTAATTAACTGGCGAAACGTATATGAAGTAGGCGGTAGGAGGCTGCAAACTTCAATTTACATTGATATAAACACTATAATGTTTTGTTCACAAGAGCTTTTAGCTCACTTGCAGCAAGTATGTCTTGTTTCTGATGATGGCTCTAGAGCGAATGGTGCTGACGGTAAGATAACAAATATTACTCTTTTCCGTTTGTATGCATATAAATACCTGGCAAATCATCAGCAAATACATCAAAAAGAGTTTAATTTTATCGTTCGTGAATTAGATCCCGCTCCTACCGGATTACCTATAGAAATTTATATTTTTACTAAGGAAGTAGAATGGTCTAAATATGAAAATATAAAAGCTGAAATTATTGATCATTTAATTTCAATTTTACCAGAATTTAAATTGAAAGTATTTCAATATCATACTGCCGGCCAACTTTGTGCTCCTCAACTGCTTAAATAATAGATTTAACATGAATAAAGCCTATTGCAACTATCTATTGTGTGCTTTATATTAGTCATATTTTTAAAAGTCTAAATTCTTAAAGAACCAGATCTTATGCTAAATTCTAAACATGTAGTATTAGTAAATGACCAAGACGAAATATTAGGTACTGCAGACAAACTCGCAGTACACGACCTTGATACTCCGTTACATAGAGGAGTATCAGTATTTATTTTTAATACTAAACGGCAATTATTGCTGCAAAGAAGACATCCATCTAAGAAAACATGGCCTAATTTTTGGTCAAATAGTTTTTGCGGTCATCCGCAGTTTGATGAAACATATGAGCAGGCAGCATTTCGTCATGCTCAATTTGAGTTAGGTCTAAAATTAGGCGAACTATCGTTTATTTCTGATTATCGTTATAAATTTATGCATAATAATATTGTGGAGAATGAAATATGTCCTATCTACTTTACAATTTCAGATCAATTAATGTTGCCAAATTTTAAGGAAATCTCAGAAACTAAATGGATAGAATGGACTGAATTTTTATATTCTACTACAACTAAACCAGAAATATTTACTCCTTGGTGTATAGAAGAGGCTAGAATATTACAAGAAAGCGATATATTTAAACAATATTTCCCTGAATTGACTGACTATGTAGCTTCTTTAGTTTAATTATGTGTGCGTTGTAAGTTATAAAGACGCTATGCTAATAGACGAAAGTCTCTGTCATTCCGAACTGATGTCTTTCCGGACAACACGACAGTCATCTCGAACTTGTTTCGGGATCTTATGAAGTCCTGATGAGGTTCCGAAACAAGTTCGGAATGATTTCTATCGGAATCCTAAGAACAGCTGGAGGTGAATATCTTGAAATGGCTTATGCAAGAGGTCTGATTTTATTTTGTAGCCAGTTCATATGTACTATATGTGAATAAAACAATTAACCTATAAGTCAAAATATTTGATCAGATCATCTGGAGAAAGAGCTGTACGATTTTCTCCCTGCATATCACGTATTATCTCTCCATGGTAGAGCATAATTGTTCTATCACCATAATCCAAAGCCTGAGCCATGCTATGAGTGATCATCAGTGCTGTAAGGTTATATTTTTTGATGATTTTATTGGTAAGTTCCATTATTATTTTACCAATTTTAGGATCTAATGCTGCTGTATGTTCATCTAATAATAAAACCTTTGAACCTAATAATGTTGCCATAATTAAACTTAAAGCCTGCCGCTGTCCTCCAGACAAGCTAGCGACTTTATCATTTAATCTTTTTTCCAGATCCATACCAAGCTCAGCTAGAGATTCTTTAAACCATTCTCGAAGATTATGATTCAACCCTAATGCCAATCCTCTGCGGCTACCACGTCTGGAAGCTATACTCATATTCTCTTCTATAGTCAGATTAGTAAAAGTTCCGATCATTGGGTCTTGAAATACACGAGCTACAAAACATGAACGTTGTTCAGTTGATAGTTTAGTTACATCCTGTTTATCAATTAAAACCTTGCCACTATCAGGTGTTATATCTCCAGATAGTATATTCATTATAGTAGATTTGCCAGCACCATTACCACCAATAATTGTAACAAATTGACCGTCTAATACACTTAGATTAATAGCTTTTAGAACGTGATTTTCTAATTTGGTGTTTTTATTAAAACAAACATTAATGTTCTGTAATTCTATCATTTGTTTAACTTAAGGTTTTAACTTATGTAATCGCATAGTAATCGCAACTAATGCTGCAGTAATTAAATTTAAATCTGAGGCCTCAAGACCAATATCGTTGGCATTTAAAGCTAATGCTATGGCAATGCGGTATGCTATTGAACCAAATACACATGTAATTAATCCTATCCATATTTTTTTAGGATGCAATATCGCTTCGCCAATAATTACTGAAGCCAGCCCTCCAATTACTACTCCTGTACCCATTGATATATCTGCGAACCCTTGGGATTGAGTAAATAGGCTGCCAGCAAGAGCCACGATACCATTGCTAAGGCTAAGCGCAATAATTTTCATTAATCCAACATTAATGCCGTAAGCTGTACTTACTTTAGGATTAATTCCTACTGCTCTGATTGCAAGACCAAATTCAGTAGCAAAAAATCTTGTTAGCAATAAAATTAAGATTACCACCATTATAAAAGTTGTAGCGATTACCGAACCTATACTAAAAACTGTTAGATCATCAATTATAGCAATATTAGGCTTTTGCATTATTCTTAAATTGATTGAATACAAAGCAGTCATTGTCAGGATTCCAGCCAGTAATCCTAAAATATCCCATTTAACGTGTAAGTAACCAGTAATAATTCCAGCAATAGCTCCAGCCAGAATAGCAGCTATTGTAGCAATCCAAGGGTTATAACCAACGGTAATCATTGCGGCTGATACAGCAGCGCCTAGAGCAAAAGTGCCGTCAACCGTTAAATCCGGAAAATCAATGATTCTAAAGGTAATAAATACCGCAACTGCTACTAGTGCATAGATCAGACCTATTTCTAATGCTCCCAGAAATTGTAGTTGATTCACTGTGTCTCCTGTAACTCTAATTCTTTGGGAACATGAATATTTAATGTTTCAGCTACTTTATAATTAATTAGTAATTTATTAATTTTTGCTGATTGAATTTTAGTAGCAAGTTCTTTGCCTTCAATGAGATCAGCAATCATATTACCTAGCTGTTTACCACTTTCGAAATAATCACAACCCCATGCCAGTAATAAGCCTTTGGCTACTAAACTTGGATCATTAGCAATCACTGGAATTTTTGCTTTACTGGTAACTTGAATCAAACTATCTAAAGCTGAAACCACTAGATTATCTTTTGATAAATAAATCAATTCTACCTGGCCAATAAGTTTTTGCGTTGCTACCTTAACATCAGCAGAAGAATTGATTGCTACCTGTTGTACTTTAATGCGGTGAGTGGCTGCAAGTTTTTTTAGCATTTCAACAGTTTGAACAGAATTAGATTCGCCAGGATTAAAAATAATGCCGATAGTTTTAAATTTTAATAATTTTTGCGCAATATCTAAAAGTCGAGAGATGTCAGGAGCATCACTGACACCAATTATATTATTAATATGTTCAAACCCCGCAGCTATCGGGTCAGTCACTGCTAAAAAAGCTAAGGTAGAATTATTGCGTGCCCTAAGATTAGCCTGAGCTGACGGAGTGGCAATGGCGATCATAAAGGCTGGATCCAGCGAGGCATGGTATTGAGCAATCTGAACAGCATTAGCTATACTTCCTTGAGCGCTACTGAATTTAATTTCTATGTATGCTGGTAATAATAATCTATCTTTTAATGCTGCTTCGATACCATGCCTTGCATCATCGAGCGCAGGATGATTCACAAATTGGTTGATACTTATCAAAGTCTTACTAGCAACAGCAGTTTGAATAAATAATGAAGTTATAAATATTGTGCAAGTTAGGAAAAGCGTAAAGCTCTTCCTTAGCTGCTCAAGCGAAAATAGTATAGTTAACATAATAATACTCATTAATATTTCTAAAGTATAAAATTGGATAGACGAAGGTCAAAATTGAGAAGTGCTAGGAGTACCTCCGTCTGCGGAGCGCATCGTACTTATAGTTTGTTGCGCACCGCAGATCTTTAAGGAGACAATGCAATTCTCAATTTTCACCGAATATTTGTACCGTATGCCCCAACATCTCTTTAGGTATGGCAATACCTAAAATCTCTGCAGAGGTTTTATTAATAAAAATTTCAGTTTGCTCAGGCTTTTCGACCTTAAGCTTAGTTTCTCCGTTTAGCATTTTTAATAGAAGTTTCCCTGCTGTTCTGCCGACAGCATATTGAGTATAACCAATACACGCTAATACTCCTTGCTTAACTCCAGTAGGTTCATTGGAAAAAAGCGGCAGTTTATGCTTGCGAGCAATTTGTACTATTGTGGGCATACTGGCAAATACGGTATTATCTGAAGGAAGATATACTGCATCAACTTTACCTATAAGTCGATATAAGGCCTGACTTACTTGAGCAGAATTAGGGGTGGTCGATTCAATAATTTGCCATTGATTATTTACAGCAGCTTTTACTAATCCTACCGTTTTGACCGAATTAGCTTCTCCAGTATTGTATAAAATACCAAGAGTTTTGATATTAGGCATTAGCGTTTTGATAAGCGCTATGACTTCTGGGATTGGTGGATAATCCATTGATCCGGTGATACGATCTTCTGCTATTGATAGATCATGAACCAACCCTGCAGCTACCGGGTCTGTAACTGTAGAAAATATAATCGGAATTTTTGTATTTTTGGCTACATTTAGTACAGACTGTGCTGAAGGAGTAGAAATAGCAATAATTGCATCTGGATTAAGATGGATAAAATTTTTGGCAATTAAGCTTGCATTAGCAATGTTACCTTGAGCATTTTGCTGAATTATTTTTAAATTTTCTCCCTCAATATATCCAGATTCTTTTAAAATATCTAGGATTCCAACTTTAGCTTCTTCAAGAGCAGGATGCTGAACAATTTCAGTAATTGCAATTACCGTCTGAGGCTTATGAGGCTTGGCAAACACTGGATTGATATAGGCTAAAATTATTGAGGTGAGTAATAGATACAGTAGATTGATATTAATGGAGAATAACTGTAATTTGTGATCAATTATTTGGGCGATGACACCTGCTGCTTTATTATTAATATTCTGTTCCATAAAATGCTCCTATTCGGTGATAATATATTTAGTAAAGTTTTGAGCGTAGTGCGCCCAAAAATAAAAAATCTTACGTATCGATGGTATCTAAATCGATAAAATCCGAATGCTGAGCAGTATAGTTGAGTCATATCAATAATTTAGGTTCTCTAAGAGCCGGTCTTGAAAGTTAGATACAAGAGAGGCTCTAAATATTACTCGAATACTTTATAATATTTTTAGTGAATTAGTCAAGAAAAACTAATATATTATTATAGTATTTTATAATTTTAGAAGTGCATTTCAAAAAATCAATTTTTAACACCTATAGCGACGTTATTCTCTAGACCATATAGATATGGAGCATTTTTTATTTTTTCTGGGTTTCTTTCGCCATTAAGATTAATTAAAATCAGACGATTATATCCTTGCTTATATTCATTTTGAAAATCATAGACGGTGCCTACAATAACCAATTCCTTATTTTCTAATTCTTTTGTAAATTTTTTTATAGCAATATCAACCTGATTATGGACATTAATAACAACCGCTTGAGATGGAGATAGGTTTTTTGCTATTACCAGATTATCAAGCTCTTGTCGTATTTTTTCTGACTCTTTGCTGTAATCCCCAAGCACTGCCTTTATGGCTCCACAATCCGTATGTCCAATAATCAACAGCACAGGGGTGTGTAGTTTTTTAATGCCATATTCAATTGATCCTGCCAAAGTATTTATTTGATTTCCTATATTGCGGACAAAAAACAAGTCATTAATAGGATTATCATCAATTTTTGACGATTGAAAACGAGAATCTGAGCAAGCTAGTACTGTAACTCGGGGAGTTTGTTGTTTGAATATTGCTTTAATTTCTGTATCTGGATTAGTTTTAACATATCTAGCATTATCGGTAAAAATTTCATCAAGCGCCATGCGAATATCATACTGTGCTTTATCTAATGTGAGCTCAGCTAAAGCAGTGCTGGAGCCGATTATATAACCAGAAAATAACAATAATAATGACCATATTCTCATATAAAACCTTATTTTTGCATTAAAAAAATTCATTATCTTCTACCCATCGCGTATTTTAATAATTCTACTTTAACAAACGATATATGTTCTGCTGCCAGTAGCGCAGCACGTCTTAAAAATTTAAGAGATGATAAATTATTAGAAAAAATACGATTAATATTATCAGTAATAAAATACATTAATCTATTATCAGTTTGTCTTAGTTCTTGGTATTCAGCCAGCATTTCTTGATCAATATTTCTGGAGTTAATTAAATCAGTTAACGCTTGAATATCTTTAATTCCCTGGTTCAATCCTTGTCCTGCTAACGGATGAATAATATGAGCACTATCAGCTATAAGCACTATACGATTATGATAATATTTTCTTGTCAAATAAGCACGCAAAGGAAAATTAGCTATTTCACTATCTATTTTTAATGCTCCCAAAAAATCACCAAAATTTCTTTGTACCATATATTCAAATTCGTCAGTAGGAAGATTTTGTAATAAATCAGCATAGTTTTTAGGTAAGGTCCATACTATCGAAGAATGATTTTCTCCTTTCAATGGTAGTATGGCAAAAGATCCTGAGGGCAAAAAATGTTCAACTGCAGTACCTTCATGTGACTGTTGATGCCATACGTTAAAAGTAAGAGCATTTTGTAAATAATGCTTGGAAATTTCTGCTGAAAAATAAGAAGTATGTATTGTTGATCCTCTGCCATTACATAATATTAATAGCTGGCAGCTTATAAAAGTACCATCAGCTAAATATATATTATTGCCAGATTCTTGGCTGTGAATATTATAATCACTGCATTTATCAATTAAAGTTATTAAAGGATTATTTTGTACTGTTTCTAGTAATATTTTTTTAAACTCGGAGTTTTTAACGATATATCCTAGAGCTTCTGTATTGATTAAATTTTGTGCAAAATGCAGCATTTTTGGTGATTTATTGTCTACTACATAAACATCTAAGATTGGGCTTGCGATCTTATCTACCAATGGCCATAAGCCTAATTTTATTAAGAAATGTTTAGATTCAGCAGTTAAAGCTGTAGTTCGCACATCATGTAAAAATTTACTGTCATCACAAGCCATGCTCTCAAGGATAATAGTAGAAAAACCAGCACTGGCCAATGATAGTGAAGTCAACATTCCACTAAATCCACTACCTAGAATTACTATCTTTGCATCCGAAAAGCTTTTATACTGCTCATCTTTCAACAATTGGTTTTCTGAAATTTCGCGAGCGGAGTTCTTCAAGTAGTAATCTACATTCCGGTGCTTGCTCCTCATTTTAGAATCCAATTCTTGAAATATATGCAGTATACACTCATGATAACTGAACTTCTATTATATTTTGTAATTTTGGAGAAGTAGGGGAGGTAAAAGGCGCAAACCAATTTACTAATTCGCCATTTTTATTGACTAAATATTTATAAAAATTCCATTTGGGGCCAGAGAGCCATCCGAGCCGTTGTCTACTCCAATGAAAAAATGGATGAGCATTATGACCAATGACCTTAGTCTTTGCTGTAATCAAAAAAGAAATATCAAAATTTATTTGACAAAATTCTGCTATTGCTTTATTCGTTCCAGGTTCTTGATTACCAAAATCATTGCTAGGAATGGCTATTACTATTAGTCCTGATTTTTTATATTTTTGCCATAATATTTCAAGATTTGTATATTGCGGTGTGAACCCACATAAACTAGCAGTATTGACAATCAACATTGGGTGGTTTCTGTAATTATCTAACCTGATTTTTTCTACACCAGAAATATTTTCAAATTCGAAATCATAGGCTGTAATAGACATTCATACCTCTTGCAAGCGTCAACTCTCTGGTGAATGGAGTGCCTATAGTAGGCAATTTTAACTGGTCGGCGCTATGCTTTGTGAAAAATATTTCAGGTAAGCTAACGTTGCAATGAAACTTAATAATAAATAAATAATAGCTATATCCACATAGGTATCATTAAATATAAATGTACCTAAAAAACAAATAAATAATGCGATAATATTAGTAATAGTGTTAAGGAACAGTATTTTAATAAAAATATTTCTGTTTTTTATTAGACCGATAATGAGTAATAAAACTATTAATGATAAAAATATTAAACAATAATTTAGCATAATGAGCGCCTGGGAAAAATGACCAAGGTGGTGAATATACGAGAGTGTTCAATGAACTGTGTCAAATCGTCTGAGCTGAGCCGAAGGCAAAGCAATCTAGAAAAAACTCGGCGTCAAAACCCCCACTCGATTGCTTCGACCACTAACGTGGTCTTAGCTCAGACGAGTCTTACTTTATTGATACAAGTGCATTGAAACACTCTCAATAAAAAGCTATTTTGCAGTGCTACTATCTTTGTTGGGCTTTTCTCCAGGATTTTGTATATTAATCAATGGTTTTTGTTTAATCGGTAATTTTTTCTTATATTCTTGTTCTTTAGCTAAATAGCTTTGTGCTTCTTGGGATAATTTTTGATAGGCATCACGCTTTTGCTTATTAATGGCAACTATATTTTTTCTAAAAGCAATGATTTCATCACGTACTTCTGGAGGAATTTTAGCTACAATAACTTTATATTCATCAATGACTTGTTGTTGCACTTGTTGAGTTGTCAAACTTGGATTAGTTTCTTGCTGAGTATCGGCTGCTAGTGCAACGGTATTTATACCGAGCACCAATAAGCAGGTAGTTATAAAATTTTTTACCATAAAATATATTCCTGTCAATATAAAAAAATATGTTGAATTTTTATACGCAATGCCTAATGTTGATTTATTAATTCATTGTAAAGTACGCCAATTATGGCGCCTCACCCATTATAAAATTAAAACATGAACACTCCTTTCAGTCAATCAAAAGATACTTATAAAATTTCTTTTAAAACAAAATATCGGTATCTTGATACTTTTGATACATTGCCAATATCAAACATAATTAATATAAGCTATTACGAAGTTGATTCAAAAACTGTAGAAGCGATGCCAGATGATATCTGGTGTTTTGAAATTTATCTTAGTGAAGAACCAAATTTATTAATTATTCAAGAGCAAATTACAGCATTTGCTGAACTTCATGATTTAGCGGTGCTAGATGAAATAAAACTGCAAAAAATCCATGATCAGGATTGGATTGCGGTATATCACAGTCAGTTAAAGCCCATAATAATAAATCGTTTTTTTATCAGTGCCAGAGCACATAAGGAGTTATGTCCTCAAGATAAAATCGGCATATTTATTGATGCCGCAAGAGCGTTTGGTACAGGAGAGCATAACACCACTGCTGGATGTATTGAAGCAATGGAGGAGTTGGCGCACTTAAAATTTCATAAGATTTTAGATATTGGTACTGGTACTGGTATTTTGAGTTTTGTTGCAAGCCATCTTTGGCGAGATGCTGAAATTTATGGCTGTGATTCCGATGAGGTAGCAATTGAGATTGCTAAAGATAATGCCAAATTTAATGATTTTAATGTTCAGTTTTTTCAAAATTATCCTACAGAATTATTCCCTCCGCCAGCTTCATTACCTAAATATGATTTAATGATTGCTAATATTTTGGCAACTCCATTAGTAATGTTATCTGAGCAAATACAACAAATATCTGCTCCTGCTGCTTATCTAATATTGTCAGGATTTCTTGATCATCAATTATCTGAAATAGTTGATACTTATGAAAAATTGAATTTTAAATCAGTCGCTACTATTTATAAAAACTCATGGGTAATCTTGGTGATGCAATATACTTTTTAGAGCATGAACAGATAAGCGTCTAAGAAGTAATTTTGTCGTCAAAATTCGTCCGTTCTACAGCTAATAAAAGACTGCTTGTGAGCGATATCTAAAGGCTTTTTACGCATGAGTTTCAAAAAAAATCTGATCTAGCTTGACTTTTGTCATTAAAAGTTATACATTTTACTTATAAAAATATAAATTTTTATTAAATCTTTATTTTTATTTTTAGTTAATTATTATGGCATATTTTATGAATCAAACACCTCATTATCTCTTAGAACTAAGAAAAATCATCTGGCCTATTGAATGGCATGAGAGTAAAAAATTCTTACCGATGGCAGCGATGATGTTTTGCATTTTATTCAATTATGCGATCTTAAGATCAGTAAAAGATGGTTTTGTCGTTACAGCGATAGGTCCGGAAGCAATAGGTTTCCTCAAAACTTATATTGTTTTGCCAGCAGCAATACTAGCCATGATAATTTATACAAAACTTTGTAATGCTATGAGTCAGCAAAAAGTCTTTTACGTGATTACTTCATTTTTTATTGTATATATCGCAATCTTTGCTTTTATTTTATACCCTGAACCTGACAAATTCAATCTTGACCCTGAAACAATTGTTCGCTTGAGTGAACAATATCCTAATTTTAAATGGTTCATTAGAATTATAGGATATTGGAGTTTTGCGAGTTTTTATGCTATCTCCGAGCTATGGGGAAGCTTGATGTTAAGTTTATTATTTTGGCAATTTGCAAATCAGATTACTAAAACTGAGGAAGCAAAACGCTTTTACTCAATGTTTGGTTTACTTGGTAATGCTGCTTTACCGTTAGCCTCACTAGTCATTGGTTACTTTTTAAGTGAGAATGTACATATAGTAGCTGAGAAATTTAGGTTTATTCCGGTGCTTATGATTGTAATAGTTAGTGCTGCTACTGTAATGTTTCTGTATGCATGGATTAATGCTAATGTTTTGACGGATCCTACCTTATATACTCCAGCTAGTGGCAAAGTAAAAAAAGCTAAAGTAAAGCTTTCTATAGGTGAAAGTTTAAAAATGATTTTTTCTTCAAAATATTTGGGGCTTATTGCAATACTAGTTTTATCCTATGGTGTATCAATTAATCTTGTGGAAGGAGTATGGAAAGCAAAAGTTAAACAATTATACCCTACGAAAGAGGCTTATACTATGTTTATGGGAGAATTTCAGGCTTGGCAAGGATTTGCGGCAATTATCTTTATGGTTGTTGGTAGTAATATACTCAGACGAGTTTCATGGGGAACAGCGGCGATATTAACTCCTCTAATGATTTTAATCACCGGAGTCGCATTCTTTGCTTTTATATTTTTTGATAATGTAATTGCTATGCATCTAACTGGACTACTATCCTCTGGACCGTTAGTAGTTGCGGTGGTAATTGGTATGATTCAAAATGTACTGAGTAAAGCAACAAAATACTCATTATTTGATTCTACTAAAGAAATGGCATATATTCCTCTTGATGATGAATTAAAAACTAAAGGTAAGGCAGCAGTCGATGTAGTGGGAGGACGGTTTGGTAAGTCTGGTGGTGGGATTATTCAATCTACATTCTTTGCATTGTTGCCAGCATGGGGTTTTGCTGAGGCGACTCCTTATTTTGCAGGAATTTTCTTGATTATAGTTATATTGTGGTTGTATGGCATAAGAGCTTTAAATAAAGAGTATCATAAGCAAATGATTGATCATAGTTATTAGGTTCTGTAAAAAATTTCTCTCTAATGACTGATTCTTGCGTCCTTTTTGCCCTTGAATTCTTAGAGGGTGTATGTAAACAAAACATTAATTGAAATTTTTGTCTATTTTCTTATCTTTCTACTTCAAATTTTATGATAATAGCACCACTATTATCATAAAATTTTGCTTGAAATATTAAAAAATATCCTAAAAACCATCTTAACGTTTTATTTACATACACCCTCTTACATGCTAATGTGTGTTGTGGATCGAGTGGCGAATCATTTAGACCTGTAGATCTGATAAATTAAATAATCCCATAAAATTTGTTTACAGAGTCTAGGATTGGAATTTATAATTTTCATATGAATCCAAAAATTAAGAGATATGCTGCATAATATGAATCCAATAATGGCGTCCGAAGCACAAATCCCCGCCAATAAACCAAAATGCCCTGTATACTTTATATCTCTAGGTGTATAAGGTTGTTTTTAGGTTCTTTTGTAACTGTGCAATTATATCCTCAATATTTATTGTACTTTTTCCTTGTAGGAATACATATTTGCCAATAAAGTTTATGTGTTCCCACCTTACTGGTGATATGCTGTTTAAATAGTTTATTCCTTCTATATTTCCTTGTGCAATGCACTCTGCAAGTAGTTTATCTAGTATAATTGCATTGTATAATATTATAGAGTTTGCTAGTAATCTAGAGCATTGATTCCAGACCTCGTTCTCTAAAATGGTCTGTCCTCTGAACTTTCCACTATGCACTTTTGCTATAGCTCTACGTAGCTGGTGGTAAGACTCAACCCTGTTTAAAGCTTTACGAATTTGACTACGTAAAATATCATCATCTATGAAATCCAGTAAATAGATGCTTTTCAGTATTGAATCATATTCCCAAAGAGCTGTTTTAATTCTGCTATATCTTTTATGAGATGACAACTTACTTATGATTGTAGCTTGTGTTGACTCTTGGGTAGCGAGTGATACAAAAATTCTTTGAATATTTTCCCATTCCTCTGTGATAAGTTTTCTATTGGCGAGTTTAGTAGGTTTGATAAAGCAGTCTTTATAAAGGACCAAAGGTTTCATGCTCCTGAGACTTTTGACTTGTTCTTCCGGATCAGAAAAATTTGGCATAAATAATTTGCTTATGGAATCAAGCGCAGCAAAATTGACTCTGTTGATTGAATGCATGTCTCCCGATACAGCGTCTGGATCAACGTCAGAAGTATTATTATATATAATGTCGTAGGTATAATGGCTCTCATGTTCATTGGCGCCAATAATCTTGCAATTGATCGGTACATGGTTGAGTACCATACTAAATGGGACAATACCTTTTTTTAAGCCAAAATATTTTGGAGAGTATCTAGCTTGCATAGTATCTAGCCTTGTTTCAAACTTTTGACCATCTACTGCAGCCAGTAACTTATCTGGTAAAATGTTCCACGAATTAAAAACCTTCAGACTTGCTATTTTGTTACTGATAATATCGTTAGCTTCTCGTAAATTCTCTAGGCTCAAAAAGTTTTTTTCTATATTACTCAGAGTGCTATAGCTTATATCACAACTTCGCGACATGCGATAAGTACCAAAGCTAAACCCGTTTGCTACAATGCATGCAATGATTCCTTCGTAATCAGCTTTTTGCTTAGAATAACGTGGTTTAATATGATCAAAAGCTTCACAGAAGTTGGTTTGTTCGTTGATAAAATATAGTAATTCGCTGATATTGATATTTGGCACTCCAGCAAAGAAATTGTCATCTTTCTCCTCTATAGTAGGGTTGATTAAATGCCATTTGTGCTGTGTTTTCCCATCCTTATCAACTTTGTCATCTTTAGTCTTGCTCTCTTTTATTTTAATGTGACTGTTTTCTTTACTGGCAATTTTTCTATTCACTTCTAGAATTTTTGTATGAAGTTTTACCTCTAACTCATTAAGTCTTTGTTCTATGTTGACTGCGATATTAGGATAGTTCAGTTTTTGTAGGAGTTCGTCTTTATTTTGCCATACCTTATCAGAGACAAGATCTGCACTCAGGCTTTTGTATTTGATACTTTCGTTACAAAAAATATTTCCTTTATCAATTTCTTTCGCAATAGATTGATATAGATAAAACTCATATTTATCAGGATGATAAGCATTGATCTTGGTAGCTTTGTCTGAGTTTGTTCTTGCTTGCTTTGTACTTTCAGATTTAGCAGTACTATCATTTTTTGCAATATGTAGATACTTTCTGATATTTTTTGGGATAAATTTATCAGGAAATTTATCTGTAGCTACTTTGCTCAAGGGCAAGTCTTTATCAAACACATCCTTCAAGAATGATATGGCTTGCATTAAATCATCATCCTTTTTAATGCTACAAAACTCTATCGATCTGAATAGCATACGGAGGTTGCCCTTGATACGCTTAGCCTTATTAACATAGAATTCCCATTTAGCAGACTCAAAGTCAAAGGATTGTCCCGCAATATAGTCAGCTGTTGGTAGATACTGAGTTTTAGGAAGAATATTGTACGCAGATTTCCAAAAATTTGTATGGTCTATTTGCTCTGCATCTTCTCCCATAAATCTTAATAAGCTACTTACTTTTGGTAAATTATTGTTATAATGGATTGTATGGAGTACGAGCTGCTGATTAGCGTATTCATTGGCTTCTTGAATGAAGTTGTTATTATAATAGATAAAACTGGTAATCAAGATAAGCCACCTATCGGTGGCAGCTTAGCTTTTTACATCTCTTGCCAACTTCTGTTATCAAAGGTAATATGCAAGTCATTACAAATAATCAGAGTAAAAGATGGAAATAATCGGTAAAGGAATCTCTATAAAACATATTTTTCTTGATCGGGGTAATTGGCGTCGATTTCACTGAAAAATATAGCGAGCTGAGGTATGGTATTATCTTTAACGTTACTAAAGTTATATTGTGCGGAACGAAATATTTAGGATTTAAGAGTTATAGCTGCCCTACATGTGATCACGGTAAATCAGTAGTATTTAGTTGTAAAGGTAGATTTTGTTCTCGTTGCGGTAAGAAGCAAACAGATCAATGGATAAGTAAAGCTACCAATGTTCTACCAAAGACACGTTGGCAGCACATTACATTTACAATGCCCGACTCATTATGGCCAATATTTTGGCTTAATCGCAATCTGTTTGGATTAATTTCTGCTGTTGCCGCCGGAATTATTAAGGAAATAGCAACAAAGAAAAAGATTGTAGTCGCTATATTTACTGCCCTGCACACCTTCGGTAGAGATTTAAAACGTAATGTTCATATCCATTTATCGGTTACTTGCGGCGGTATAGATAGCAAGGGTAATTGGCGTAAATTATTTTTCCCTGCCGAGCCTATTAAAAAAATGTGGAGACATAGAATTCTTGAGTTATTTCGCTCAGAATACGCCTCAAGTAATTTGAAATTACCGTCGAAATATCAAAATGATGGCGATTTTAACAACTGGATGATCGGCCTATATGAAATCAGTTGGTATGTTTATTTGCAAAAACCATCAGACGATCATAAACGCAACATAAACTATTTAGGGCGATATATAAAACGACCTCCTATTTCTGAGGCAAGAATAGAGGAATATGATGGACTGCAAGTAACGTTTAGATTTCTTGACCACTACAATAACACGATTGATCACGTCACAATGCCTGTACTGCAGTTTATATCTAGCCTGATTATGCACATACCCGATCGTTATTTTCGAATAATAAGGTACTACGGCTTTTTATCTAACAGAACTAGAGGAATACAACTACCTATTGTATATAAGGCGATAAACCAAATTATACCTAAGAAAATCAAGTCATTGAACTGGAGATTAATGATTTGGTTAAACTTTAAAAAAGATCCGTTATCTTGTCCAAACTGTAATCAATTTATGAGCCTGAGACAGGTTTATTACGGTTTATCTCCACCCTTGTTATTAGTGAAGATCAATGAATTATTGTGAACGCCTCGGTGATATTCATATGGTGAACCGTTGCTTCACGCCACGTTAATATAATTTTAAAAAATTGGCCTATTTTGAGATAGATTTTAAGAGAAGATTTTTATACAAGTGTCAATAATTTCTAATATCACAATTTAACAACCAAATTTTTAAAGAAAATTTTAAAATTTTCAAAAAAATATTTTTGGTAAAATTTTTGAAATTCCTATACTATGAATTAATATCTATTAGTGTAATCACAATTAATTATCAAAACAATTAAGTCAATTTATTAATTGAATATATATAGTACTGTGATTTAACGTCAAGTCATTTGTAAAAGAATTTTTATTATTAAAAGACAAGCTTGTACGCAGGTGATGCTTTGGTTCTGTTGCACCGAATTAGCGGTGTAAGTGTACCTCTGCAAGCTTTGTCGCATCTGTAATTACTGTTCAGCAGAGAGTAAAGAATTGAAATTCTAGACGTTATGCAGCTATTAACATTATAACTAACTCGTATTACATTTAGATTAAATTATTGATAATATGAAAGGATTATTTTAATTTAGTAAATATCAATGATCAGCTACAGCCAAGATTTAAGAGATAGAGTAATTAACTTTTGACTATGCTAAAATTAAAAACTAAAACTCTATAAGCTATATTTCATTTTGATTAAGCGAAGGGGATAAAAGTTGATTGAACTCGTTTTTTTTAAAGCCGTAGGAATCTTATTGCACTGCCTTTTTCCTCTCATTTATTTGATACCATTTATAATTAATACGCACCATACATCCAAAAGCTTAAGACTCAAGATTTTATTAAGAATTTTGTAAATTTTAAAATTTATAATCAGTTGATAGTAAAAACTGGCTGTTGAAAAAACTAATAAAATCTTGTATCTTGACTTCTATACAAACTCATATAATTACTTGAATGGGACTAAACAAATTCATTAATTTAAAATATGGTTTAATTTATGAATACTGATATTGATACTACCATTTTTATTATTTATTTAATTGCAAACGTTGGTTTTGGTTTATATTGGGGAAGAAAAAATAAAACTATCCAAGATTACGCTTTGGGCGGCAGAAATTTTAGCACTGGAACGCTTGTGTCTACAATAATGGCCGGTTACTTAGGTGGTGATTATCTCTTTATTACTTTAGCCCAAGTTTATACTACAGGCCTACATTATGCTATTGGCTGTTTAGGAATGTCATTTGGCTTATTGTTGGTGGCTCATATTTTTGTTCCAAAAATGGGAGAATTTTTAGGAAAAGTTTCTATAGCTGAAGCTTTGGGGGATTTATATGGGAAACGTGTAAGATTAATTGCAGCAATTTGTGGTTCAGTAGTTGCATCAGGCTTTATCGCATTACAATTTAAGGTTTTTGCTACTATTTTTAAATCTTACTTAGGGATATCAAGTGACTATGCAATTTATCTGGCTGGTTTTATAGTAGTATCTTACTCAGCTTTTGGTGGTATTAGATCGATTGCATTTACCGATGTAATCCAGTTCTTTACTTTTGGCGTTTTAATACCAGTGCTTAGTATTATTATTTGGCATGAATATACCAATATTAACGGTTTTGATTTTGAGCAAGCAATGAATAATCCTATATTTAATCCTCAAGAATTCTTAGGTTTCTCAAACCCCAAATTTTGGTCATTGACATTCTTATTTATTCTATTTGCACTTCCTAGTTTTGATGCCACTCTTTTTCAAAGAGTAAGTATAGGTCGCTCTACAACACAAGTTACCAAGGCCTTTACTATTTCTTCTATATTGCTGCTATTAATTCTATCTGGAATGTCATGGATTGGATTTTTACTCTTTAATGTCGATCCTACTCTGGAACCAGATAACTTGGTTCATTATATAATAAATAATTATGCTCACGTCGGACTTAAAGGATTTATATTAGTAGGACTCGGTGCAATGTGTATGTCTAATGCAGATGCTAATTTAAATTCTGCCTCAGTGGTATTAACTCATGATTTTCTTACTCTTTTGGGGTTTAAGTTTAAAAATGAATTAATTTTATCTAAACTTATTGCATTAACAATTGGCATGGTTGCGCTATTCTTAGCATCATTGGATTATGACTTGCTTTCTCTAGTTTTTATGACACAAAGCTATAATTTGGTAGCCATGCCATTAATGCTGGCTATTTTAGGATTTCGCACCACAGAAAAAGCGATATTGATAGGGATTGTAGCCCATTTTATTTGTGTACCAATTTGGCGTCAATTTTTTATGGATACTACTGGAATTGATAGTCTTGTACCAGGATGGATTACTAATGCTGTATTTTGCATTGGAAGCCACTACTTGTTAAAACAACAAGGAGGATTTGTTGCTAAAAAAGTATAAACTTTTTGTTATTAAATTTATTAAGAGCTTTAGCTTTTTAACTTTTTGTAAAAACAATTCACCGCAAGAAGAGTTGGTTTATACTGGGCTCGGTATCTTTGGTATCATATCCACTATTTGCACTATGTACTACATATCTGGTGTTTCTGGGCTTCAAGAACAGAAAACATTGATATATATTTATGAAAGCATGCTTATGCTCTCAGTATGTATAGTAACTTATCCTCTTTGGCCCAATATTTTAAAGAAAGATATTATTATACAAGTTATCTGGAATATAGGTGTATTTTATTTACTGATAGTTTGTAGTAGCTTTTTTGTAATGTTAAGTAATTTTGCTGCTTTAGTAACAGTGGTATTTACAGTCAATCTGATAGTAGTAGCAATTTTGATTAGATGGAAGATTGCTGTGGGAATGATTATAGTAGGATTATCTCTAGGCACTCAATTTTATCAATATTACACAGGAGTTAGTATAAAAAATGTAGATATTGGCATAAAATCTAGTTCATTTGTTCTATATGCTTTTCTATTAATTGCTACTGCTATAATTATTTTTCTTAAACCTAAACAAGAACAACAAGCACTTACTGACGAGAAAGTTAATCATCTAGATGATCGTATTATTGATCGAGAAGAAGAATTAGCAAAATCATTAGCTTTGAAAAATGAATTTCTGCGTAATTTAGAGCATGAGCTTCATACTCCAATTACCGGGATAATAAGTATGGGGCAAGTTTTATGGGAAAGTTATGATAACCTAAACGATAAACAACGACGTCAAGCAGCAGAAGAGATAGCAAAAAGCTCTCAGAGATTAAATAGTTTAACTAATAACTTATTAGATTTATCAAAATTATCATCTTTAACCTATGAGCTGCATAAAACTAATGTGAATTTTAGCAAACTTGTACGTGATCGTCTGGATCATTGCAAAAAATTATATCTAAATAACAAAGAACTGCAATTCTTTACTGAAATAGAGCCTAACATCGAAATAAATTGTGATCAGCGCTATATCACCTCTACTATTGATAATTTAATTATCAATGCAATTCAGTATAGTGGGATGACGGGTAAAATAACTGTAAAATTGTACAAAATAGCTGCCAACGTAGAATTCAGCATTCAAGACGAAGGTATAGGAATACCACAAAATGAACTTATACATATATTTAGTGCTTTTACCGTTAGCTCTAAAACTCGCACTCCGGCTGGCGGTCGAGGAATAGGACTTGCTTTATGCGAAAAAGCTATCAAAGCTCATGGTGGCACTATTCAAGCTGAAAGTAATGGTACGAAGGGAGCAAGGTTCAAGTTTAGTTTATCGTATTAATCAATATAAGCATTGTTGTAAGTTTAAAATAAGATTCAATACAACTGGTAGAAGTCAAGATTTGATGGAAGCTTCGATTTTCCACTTCTCTATTAGCGGATAGATTTGTACTTTTGCACGGGGTTTTGAAACAAACCTAAATGCGCTGTAGGTTCGAGGTGCACCACCTCTCTCATGCTTTAGTTTGTGAGAGAGGTCGATGTCATTTGAAAAATGGTAATTTTTTATTAGTATGAGTAGTACAATCATTATCGATTGTTATTATTTTTTTATCCATTGCTTCTTCATTATTATTTTCGTCTACTGCATTAATATTTGTTTTTTCTATCCGTGTAACCAGCTCCGTATCTGTAATATCATCGATAATTAATTTTGTTTTCATAATAGTGGCATATCTTTAATAATTAGATTTATAAAATTGAGAATGATAATATAATAATGTGTTAAATTGCTATCGCAACTACCTCCTTATTCTATGTTATACAAGAGATCTTGGATCAACAGAGAACTGATTAAATTACAAAAACAGGACAAGCGCACTACAGAGCATAAATTCCCTTTTGTACTTAATTTACCTCCATATTGATGACGTTTGGCTAAGCCACGTTACAATTATTGGAGTTAATCAGGCTCAATTAATCTGTGCGTATACTAACTACAGCAGACATCCCTGGAACTAAATTAAACTGCTTTACCTTAGGCTCTGTAAAATCCACTAGCACTGGAACTCGTTGCACTATTTTAGTAAAATTACCAGTCGCATTATCAGGTGGAAATAAACTAAATTTAGCACCAGTGGCAGGTGAAATACTACGTATCTTCCCAAAAAATTTTTTATTTGGCAACGCATCAAAAATAATCACTGCCTGCATTCCAGCTCTCAATTTAGCTAGCTGTGTTTCCTTAAAATTTACTCGGATATACAATTTATTATTTGGCACAATAGAGAATAAAGGTACGCCAGGTTGGATAAAATTACCTACCCGTAATCCGCTATTTGAAACTATGCCATCAATGGGAGTTATAATTTTGGTATTATTTAAGTGGAGCGCCGCTATATTACGTTCTTGTATTAACGACTCAAGCTTAGCTTCCGCAACTGCTTGCTGAGTATTTAATAATATAAGATTTTGTTCACTGGTTTGTAAGTTGAAAGTTGTTTGTATACATTCAGATTTTGCTTTCTCAAAGGCAATCCTGGCAATATCAAGTAATTTTCTACTGGTAAAATTATCTTTATTCAGTCCTATAGTTCTTTGATAATCAACTTCTATAATATCCATGTTAGTTTTGGCATGTTTTGCTATTTCTTTACTTTTTTCTAAATTAATTTGTTCTATAACAATTTTTTGTTTTATGATACTAACATCCCTAGTGCTAGCCTCAACATCAGCAACAGCTTTAGCCAAGTTAGCTGTATATTCTCTATCATCGATGGTAGCGATTAGATCGCCGCAAGCAACTTGTGAGTTTTCTAAAACCAGTATTTGATTAATTTTACCACTGATCTCGGCACTAACGTTAGATATATCTGCATCAATATAAGCATTATCAGAAGCTTGGGTATTACACCAAATATAAAATTGGTATGATAAATATAATAATATTATTGCCCCAAGGCATGTAAAATATTTCCAATATTTGAGATTTTGGTATTTTGCTATAGCTTTATGAATAATTGACATTATTATCTACATTCTCCTAGCAATAAGCGCAGCAATGGGAATCGACAACAGATAACCTACTGCTACTATTGGCAATGTATACCAAGGATATATAATAATATTAATAATGATAATCGCAGATAGAATCATTGATAATGACAAATATTCCGGTTTAATATGTACATTTTTTAGTAAAAATGTTGGTATTCTACTCGCCAGTAGCACTGCTACTATTGCAATATAAATATCTATCAGTATCGTATGAGAACGAATATTAATCTGTAGTACTGTGCTAATTTCAAAATCCAGTATCATTGGTATTAATGCAAGTAATGCTCCTGAAGGAGCGGGTACACCTACAGAAAAATATTTTGATTTTTTATCTTGTTTATCGTGAGCAAGAAATATCATAGTATTAAATCGTGCTAGTCTTATTGCCATACATACTACAAATAACAGCATGGCAAACCAGGATAATAGCTTAAATTCATATTGCTGGAAAGACCACAGATAGATCATAATAGCTGGTGCTACACCAAAATTAGCGAAATCACATAAAGAATCTAACTCTGCACCAAAAGGACTGGTGGCGTTTAGTAACCTAGCAACTCGACCATCAATACCATCTAAAACTCCAGCAATTAAAATACAATATACTGCTATTTCCCATCTACTATCCAAAGCAAACCTGATGGAGCTAACGCCAACAATCAGTCCTAATAAGGTAATGACATTAGGAATTAGTTTAGTGAATAATATTGGTTTGTTTATTCTAACTCTTTTCATTAAACTTCTTTCAATATTGTGCATTACATCAAATAATAATATGCTGTAATTATTTAAATTGAATTAGAATTAAGGTTCTGAATTAACGACACAGTCATTTCGAACAAAGAACCGTTCATCTCAAGCAAAGAGCAGTCATCCTGAACTTGTTTCAGGATGACTGCTCTTTGTTCATAAAGACTGTATCGTCAATTTAGCATCACTAATAGTGCTATAGTAATCTTATCTTTTTTCAAATTTTGGTTCAGAGGTTTTTTTGAGGTTGAAATCTGCGATTACAGTTTCTCCTCCTATGCAAGTTTGCCCTTTACTAACAAGAATAGCTGTTTTTAATGGTAAATATAAATCTACTCTACTACCAAAACGAATAATCCCATATCGCTCTCCAGCTTGAACCTGACTATCTTCTTCTAACTCACAAACAATTCTACGAGCAATTAAACCAGCAATTTGTACAAAAGCTATTTTATGTCCATCATTAGTTTCCATTAATACCGACTGACGCTCATTATAGATACTAGCTTTATCCAATGAGGCATTAAAAAATTTACCAGGGTTATAATGTAGAGCCAAAATTTTGCCACTTGCAGGGATACGGTTAACATGTACATTAAATATGTTTAAGAAAATACTGACCCTAATCATTTCTTCATCACTGAGCCCTAACTCAACTGGTGGCACTGCTTCAGTAATATTTTGAACAATCCCATCTGCTGGACTAATTACCAATTCATGAGCAACTGGCGTTATTCGATCAGGGTTACGAAAAAAATACATACACCATACAGTAGCAACAAAACTCAACCATCCTAGTATAGCGCTAAACGAAGCTAACAAGAATGTTACTGCTGCAAAACTAATTATAAAAATATAGCCTTCCTTATGAATAATTTTTGAAAAATCGCTATATTGTTTCATTATTTCTCTCTAATAAGTTATTTGCAGCGTAATGATAATTTTCAAACTCCTGATGGTCAAGAGATATCTATAATTTATGAATAGGTTATGTGTATAGCAACGACCACTCAAGGGAAGACAATAAATTTAAGAGAGCGTTCATAAAGTACGAACTGTAATAGCAACTCTAACGAATGCATTGAAACAACTCTCGATATTGCTATTATAACATTGATAATGTTCTAATTTTGGCTTTATGATGTATTTCATTCTGCGACATCACCACAATTGATGGCCTAAACCTTTCAATAATAGAACGTACATACGGCCGAATAGTACTACTGGTTAGTAAAATCGGTATATATCCCTTCATCGCTTGCTCATCATATATCTTTTTTACTGCCGCAACAAATTCCTGCAATTTGGACGGTGGCATGGCCAACTGTTTATCATCACCATCATTAACCAGGTTCTGTGTAAACAACCTTTCCCACTCAGGAGATACGGTAACTATTGGTATAAATCCTTCATTATTAGTGTTGATATGGCATATTTGCCTTGATAAGCGTCCTCGTACAAACTCTGTGATTCCGGTCATATTTTTATTAGCACGCACAGCTTCAGCTATCGCTTCTAAAATACTAGGCAAATCTCTAATTGAAATCATTTCAGCCAATAAATTCTGTAATATTTTTTGTAAAGTTGCTATTGAAACTAAATCTGGCACCGTATCTTTCACCAATTTTTTATGCTCTTCACCTATTTCATCTAAAAGCTTTTGGGTTTCACTATAAGATAGTAACTCCGTAATATTTTCTTTTACTAATTCGGTAAGATGCGTAGTAATAACTGTAGAAGCATCAACCACCGTATAATTATTAAACAATGCTTCTTCTTTATAACTTTCATCAATCCATTTAGCCGCTAACCCGAAAGCCGGCTCTTTAGTGTGTTCGCCAGGCATTTCTATAGATTGTGCTTTTGGATCCATAACTAACAATTTACCGACTCTCACTATCCCACGCCCTGCTTCCAATTCTTTAATTTTAATTACATAAGTTTCACTATCTAATTGAATATTATCTTGGATACGAACTGATTGCATGACAAAGCCATAATCTTTTGCGATTTGCTTACGCAAAGCTTTTATCTGTTCTGTTAAACGTTGTCCCTTACCATTGTTAACCATTGACAATAATCCATAACCAATTTCAAGCCTTATCGCATCAAGCTGCAAGGTATCACTGATCGTTTCCTGACCACTACTATCACTTACTCCCATACTAGTAGTACCATCTTTTTTCTGCCCAACTAATGATCCTGAAGTTGTATTATCCTTAGATATTTGTTTTGTTTTATAAATTAAATATCCGGTGACTGCTGCCGTTACCGTTAAAATAAAAAAAGGAAAAAATGGTAATCCAGGAGCAAACGCCATCATCGTAGTAACGCCGGCTGTCATTAGCAGCGGTTGTGGATATTGACCTAGCTGGCCAAATATGGCTTTATCAGCTGAACCTATAACTCCAGCTTTGGTGACTAATAAACCAGAAGCCAAAGAAATAATCAAAGAAGGAATTTGAGTCACTAAACCATCACCGATAGTTAATATAGTGTACGTTTGCATAGCAGTATCAAAGTTTAAATCACGCTGCAAAATACCAATTATCATTCCGCCAACTAAATTAATAAAAGTAATTACCAATCCAGCAATTGCATCTCCTCTAACAAATTTATTAGCCCCATCCATCGCTCCATAAAAAGTACTCTCATCTTCTAGGCTCTGCCTTCTAGCCTTAGCTCCTGCTTCATCAATAACTCCTGCCGCCAGATCGGCATCAACAGCCATTTGCTTACCAGGCATAGCATCTAAACTAAATCTTGCTGCAACTTCGGCTATCCTTCCTGAGCCCTTGGTAATTACTATGAAGTTGATGATTGTTAGAATTAAGAATACTATTAACCCAATAACAACATTACCTTGCATCACAAGATGACCGAATGCTTCTATAACATGACCAGCCGCATCAGCTCCAAGATGACCATTAGCAAGTATCAACCTGGTTGAAGCGATGTTTAACGATAACCTAAGTAAAGTAGTTACTAGGAGAATGGTCGGAAAAACGCTTAGTTCCAAAGGTTTGGATATAAAAAGAGTGGTCATTAAAATGATGATTGATGAAGCAATAGAAAATGCTAATAGAAAATCAAGAAAACCAGTTGGTATAGGAAATAACAGCACCATTAAGATGCCCACTATACAACAAGCTAAGGCAACATCACTATATTGGCTAATTCGTTTTAAAATTTGTAGTATCTGTGGCATATATTTATATTCCAAAGTGTATATCTCTCCCTAGCATTTTTGTGGGTTAAACCCACCTAAGATCTTTCATTAAATGTAAATTAATATTTAGATTCTGCACTTAAGTTTGTTACAAACTCTATGTTCTATGATTGGCACATCTTTATTTTAAATGGCCATCTCCTAGCACTAATAACACTTCGTCAGTCAATTGTCTAACTTCAAATGCTGCCTGAGAATTGGGCTCAGCTTCAACAACAGTAATGCCATGCATAAAACATGAACTAAATGCAACTCTATTACCAAGATAAGCCGATAATAAATTAGGAACATTCGCAATAACTTCCTTAGCCGTTTTTGAAGATGGATTATACCGATTCAAGATAATTTTAGCTAATTTTTTTTCGCTAGCAATAAAATCTAGCGTTGTAGAAGTAGCCCATACGTCGGTAGGGCTAGCTTGCATCGGCACTAATACTAAATCAGCTACTCTAATAGCTGCCTTGGAATCGATCTCTGTATGCGGAGGGGAATCTATCACCAGATAATCATACTTATTCTTGGATTGATCAATTGTTATATTTAACTTCCAGCCAACGCTATTATTAAATGTTATCCCTGTATACCCAGCTCCAAAGCGTTTTTCTCTCAAACTATGCCAACGTGTTAAACTACCCTGTGGATCAATGTCCAGCAATAACACACGTCCACCACTCTGCTTCAAAGCTACAGCTAAATGTGCTGCAATGGTAGTTTTACCAACTCCCCCCTTCTGTTGTGCTATCGTAATAATTTTTATCATGGTTAATTCTATGGGAATTTGCTGATTTGTAAAATAAATATCAACTTATATCCAAATGATAGTACAAAAAAATATTATTTTGCTGTCGTACGTTGTTTTTCATACTAAATTTAATTTTAGTAGATATTATGCTTCTAAACAGAACGTCCTTCATTTAAAATAGGCAAAAATTCAATTAATGTTTTGTTTACATACGCCATCTAAGATAACATAAATAATAATATCGTATTATTAGATTGTAAATTAGGACTAGAAATTATTATATTTCAGTGCTATACATAGCAAAATTATAGCACCAGCTTAGATATATTTAATTTTAAGCTTATGTGGTAATTTTGAGCGTATCCTAGTGAAGCCAGGTTAAGTTATGTACAAATTATCACACAGCCAGATTATAATTAATTGGAGAGATGGCCGAGAGGCTTAAGGCGGCGGTTTGCTAAACCGTTATACGAGGAAACTCGTATCGGGGGTTCGAATCCCCCTCTCTCCGCCAGTTTGCATGGCTTGAACTTTTTGGTTATCATTTAAAATCTTATAACACCCCTCAAAATCCCAGTATTCATAGGCTCTATCGCATTTTGATATGGCTATATTATTCCGGACAATATGTTAAACATAAGGTCAAAGGAATAGGAATAAAAATGCCTAATAGATAAGCAAAGCCACCTCATTCTGCATAAACCACAGAAAATACGGAAGAGCCGCTGCAGATTTTGATTTTTGGAGACATATGTATATGTTCATTAAAATTATTTATGTTATTTATGTATGCAATTTATAAAATAACGATTATGTTACATAGCAGTAAATGATAATGGCAAGTCAACTTTATCTGAAGTTTTTAGCCGCTTGTCATCTGAATTTAATGACAAGCGGCTGAATTTGGGGATAACCGCTAAACTCCAGACAGCAGGTGAATTTAAGATGAGCCGTCATTGTATGTCGATTGAACCATATAGTGATTTGAAGATTCTCAGATTATATATCCCAAATTAGCATTTGTAATTCTTGATTATTTTATCCAAATCCTATAAAACCTCAACTGAATCTTAAAAAATATAATCATAAAATGAATCATAATATTACTAATTTAATTGCTGCCATAGTCCTTTCAGTGGGGATTATCTTTGGGTGGCAACATTTTTATGAAAAACCCAAACTTGAAAAATTGACCGCTTCGCATAAAGCCTACAACCAACAATTAGAACTGCAAAAAGAAACTACTGCTATTGCAACAACTAATACCAGAGCTGAAGCTATTACAACTACCGAGAATCTTCGGGTGCAGATTACATCCCCTTCATTGTCTGGTTCTATTAATTTAAAAGGACTTAGATTTGATGATTTGACATTGTCGAAATACAAGCATGATCTTACTCCAAACAGCAAACCAGTGGAATTATTATCTCCCTCTGGGTCAGAAGATGCTTTTTTTGTGGAAGTAGGCTGGTTTAGCAATACTGATGCTACTAATTTACCGAATAGTAATACGCAGTGGCAAACAGATAACAAGGAACTAACACCAACACAAGCTGTAAATTTGACCTGGACCAACCCTGAAGGAGTTGAATTTCTTGTTAATATTAGTATGGATAATGATTACTTATTTACCATTAAACAAACTACAACCAATAACAGCAAGCAAAAAATTGCAATCCAATATTATGGGTTAATTAATCGTAATTACAGCAATAAAGAAAAAGCGATAAACATCTTACATCAGGGATTCATTGGCAGTATCAATAGCGAGTTGCAAGAATATTCCTACGAAGACATTAAAGATAAGAAAAACCATAAATTTGCTGCAGCATCAATTAATTGGCTTGGTATTACCGATAAATATTGGCTAACCGCATTCATTCCAGATGCTGGTCACCAATATAACTCAAACTTAAATTACGCTATAAAAACTGGATTTGAAAAATTTCAAGTAGATTTTATGGCACCATCACAGCCTATTGAACCAGGAAATATATCGACAGTCACTCATCGATTATTTGCTGGAGCCAAGAAAGTTGATTTACTAGATAAATATGAACAACAATACAACATCAAGCTTTTTGATCGAGCCATTGATTTTGGTTGGTTTTACATCTTAACCAAGCCAGTATTTAATGCTATGAGCTTTTTTTACAATTATGTCGGTAATTTTGGAGTAAGCATCTTAATAGTAACAGTAATTATTAAATTGCTGATGTTTTCTTTAGCCAATAAATCTTATCGTTCAATGAAAAAGATCAAAAAATTACAACCTGAGATTGAACGCATTAGAGCCTTATATAATGATGATAAGATGCGATTAAATAAAGAAATTATGGAGTTATATAAAAGAGAAAAAGCAAGCCCACTATCAGGGTGCTTACCATTATTTGTGCAAATTCCAGTATTCTTCTCTATTTACAAGGTATTATATGTAACCATTGAAATGCGTCATGCACCGTTCTTTGGCTGGATTAAAGACTTGTCTGCTCCAGACCCCACTTCTATTTTTAATTTATTTGGCCTGTTATCTTTTACACCACCAAGTTTTTTATTAATTGGCGCCTGGCCAATCTTTATGGCGTTAACCATGTTCTTACAACAAAGAATGAGCCCAGAACCTGCAGACCCTACTCAAGCCCAGGTAATGAGGTTTATGCCGCTGATTTTTTTAGTGATGTTTAGTAGCTTTCCCGCTGGTTTATTAATTTATTGGTCATGGAATAATATTTTATCTATTATCCAACAATACTATATTAATAAATTGGATAAAAGTAACTAGTGGAATATTTGAAGGTGTTCAATAAGCCTCTCTTACAAACTAAAGCATGAGAGAGGATTTGAAGGAGACACAGAACGCACTTTAGGTTTGTTTTGGATTAAAAAAATCATCTGCATTGCTGAGTTTGTGAGAGAGGCTAATGACTATATTCAACGGGCAGGCTGTGTTTACCGCAGGCGCTGCTGAAATTGACAGGATTCCTCCATATTTTTTACCAGAAGTAGCTTTTATTGGTAAATCTAATGTTGGTAAATCAAGTTTAATTAATACTGTATGTAATCATCATAATTTAGCAAAAGTATCTAAAACTCCTGGGCGAACTCAACAAATTAATTTTTTTACTATTGCTAACAAAATTATTTTAGTTGATCTGCCAGGATATGGTTTTGCTGATGTTCCAAATTATAAGCATCAAGAATGGGAAAAACTTATTCTTTATTACTTAAAGAATCGTTATAATTTAAAATTAGTTAATGTACTAATCGATGCACGACGTAACATTAAGTCTCATGATTTAGAAATATTGAGCTTACTAAGCTCATATAATAAACATTTTCAAATAGTATTTACTAAGATAGATAAAATTTCAGATAAAGCAGAGTTATTGAATTCCAGTAAAAATCTACTTGCAAGTTTAGGTTACTCATGTAATCTAATTACGACAAGTAGCAGGAGTAGAGAAGGTGCAAAAGAATTGCAGTTTAGTTTGGAACGCATCAGATCATAAACAAAAAAAAGCTAAGAACATTGCTAATTTTACTACTAGCGACATGATAAAAGATATTATCTTACGTAGTAGTGAGATTAAAGATCAGGTAATAGTCATTAAACTACCCTCTATAATCATAACTAACGATCTTCTATTAACCAACTTTGTTGAAAATATACGATTAATAAACTTATGTAATGCAAGAATTTGCATTGTTCATGATCACGCTGATCTCATCGGGAATACACTTAAAAACTGTGAATTTGATGAAAAGTTTATTAATAGTCTCAAAATAATAGATCACAAAAGTGCTCAAATAATTGAAATGGTCTTATCAGGTTATATTAACAAGTTAATAGTATCTAAATTATGTAAAGTAGGATGTCACGCTATTGGTATTTCCGGCAAAGATTGCAATTTTATTCAAGCTAGAAAATCAAGATTTATTTACAAACAACCCGCAAGCAATAATGATATAATTAATATAGAATTTATTGGCGAACCAGTAACGATTAACCCTGAATTGCTCCTTAGTTTTGAAGATCGTGATATTATTCCGGTAATTTCACCAATAGCTAATGACCAAAATGGTTGCACTACTTTACTTGATGTTAACCTTACTGCTGCTGCTATTGCTGCTACCCTAAACGCAGATCATTTGATTTTACCTTTAACCACAACAATATTAGGCGATAAAAACTTAAAAGTTAAAGATACTCAGGTATTACAAAATATTTTACTGGATGATACACATGAGTTAGAGATAAGAAATTTACTACAAACAGCAATTAACGCTCTTAATGATAATATATACTGTGTACATCTTATCGACGCTGTACTGCCAGATTCAATCATATTAAGCTTACTGATGGATGCAGATTCTGCTATTTAACGCGAGTTGCCAATTAAAACTGCTAGAAACTCTCGTTTCTAGCAGTTTTAATTGGCAACTCGCGTTATTTAAGCTTTGATAGCATGTAAAAACCTAACCGTTCTCCCTTCGATTTGTGCCTTATTATGGTATTTTGTTACTATATAATCATTAGGTTGATTTAAAAAATCACCGTCTAATGGCTTAAAGCTATTATTCTTAACCACTAGCTCTTTAGTAGCAAAAAAATAATCATCAACATCTGAAGCAAAGACAAAGAACCCTCCTTGTTTTAATTTGCTTTGTAATACATCAAGTCGTTCGCTATTTAGAAAACGTTTTTTATGATGTTTACGCTTTGGCCATGGGTCAGGAAATAATAAATAAATACCACTTAAGCAACCAAGAGGAATATCTTCGATCATCAAATCCAGATCATCAGGCCACAACAAAATATTATGAATGTTTGCATCCAAAGCAAGTTTAAGAACATGGGCAATACCATTGAGATATGCTTCAACCCCGATAAGTAGTTGATCAGGCCTACAGCATGCTTGATGAATAAAATGCTCTCCCATACCAAAGCCGATCTCAAGAATTATAGATCTGTCTACATGGTGAGTATCTAACGAATTATTACTCCATAAATATTGAGCTAAAGTATCTCCCAGAAGATTTTTTTGTGATTTAGATAGGCCTTTGCCTACTCTTCGTGAAAATGAACGATTAGGTAACATATAAGTTAATTCTTAATATATATATAGATAAAAGATTTTTAATATACATATAACCATAATCTTGCAATATAAAAGAATTACGTTATAATTCCAGTCTTTGTAATTATCAAGATCAAAATATCTAAATTCGTCAAGGGGTCATAGCTCAGTTGGTAGAGCGTTTGAATGGCATTCAAAAGGTCGGCGGTTCAATTCCGCCTGGCTCCACCATAATTTCAAAAAATGTTGAAGTATCCCTATACCAAGCTTAACCTCACTCAAATAATTAGGTTTTTGATGCTCACTGAATTTATAACCTCATGGCCATCAGCTAGCTTTATCATCAAAGGAGCGGTTGTTACTTTAAAGTATAGTATACTAGCAGTTTTTTTTGGTTTGATTATTGGTATATTTTTAGCTTTATTCAAAATGAGCAGACATTTTGCTTTACGAACATTTGCCCATGTCTATACTTCGATATTCCGTGGTACGCCGGTATTAATTCAGTTAAGCATTATTTATTTTGGTATGCCGAGTTTTATAGATATAAAGCTTAATATATTCACCGCTGGTGTATTAACATTTTCGTTAAATTCTGGAGCTTATGTATCTGAAATAATCAGAGCCGGAATAGAAGCTGTTGATAAGGGGCAATTTGATGCTGCAAGAGCCCTAGGTATACCTCAAAGCTTAATGATGAAGGATATTATCCTGCCTCAGGCTATCCGTACTATTTTACCTTCATTAATAAATGAATTAATTAATTTAATTAAAGAATCAGCTATTATTTCGATGATCGGTGAAATGGATATCATGCGCCGTGCACAAATGGTATCCGCAGAAACATACAATTTTTTTGTACCTATGTGTATAGCTGCAACGACCTATTATTTTCTGGTATTAGTGATTAGTTATTTATCAAGGATATTAGAGAAAAAACTAGCATGATTGCCCTTGAAAAAATTTCTAAGAAATATGGTGATAATTATGCCATAAAGAATATTACTTTAAATTTTGGCAATGGTGAAACAGTTGCTATTATTGGACCATCTGGCAGCGGTAAATCAACATTACTTAGATGTATCAACCATTTAGAAGAACCTACTAGTGGTCATGTACTAATTGGCAGACAAAAATTGACCAATAGCAACAGAAGGAAATTATGCTTAAAAATTGGCATGGTGTTTCAGGCTTTTAATCTTTTTCCACACATGAATGTTCGTGATAACTTAATATATGGCCCGATAAATGTTTTAGGCTTAACCAAAGAAGCAAGTATTATAAAAGCAATAGAGTTATTAAACAAGTTTGGCTTAGCAACCAAGCTATTATCCAAACCAATAGATTTATCAGGTGGACAAAAACAGAGAGTTGCTATCTGCCGAGCACTAATGATGGAGCCAGAAATAATATTATTTGATGAACCAACTTCAGCACTGGATCCAGAAGTAATTAAAGAAATAATAGACGCAATATTGCTACTAAAATCACAAATTACTATGGTGGTTGTTACTCATCACCTTAAATTTGCCGCAGCAATAGCTGATCGTATCATTTTTATGGATCATGGACAAGTACTGGCGGATCAAAATAAGGTAGATTTCTTTGCTAAACCAAAATCACATCGAGCACGGTTATTTCTGGAGAATATTGGTGATTTAATGTAATAATGCCCATTTAAAAGCTATATAGCCTAGGTATAGCTATAATTTAATAGATAAAATTGTAGCAAAAACTAGTCTAACCGTATAAAATGTTCTGTTCGTCTTATCAGACTCTATCAATCCATTTTAGTAATTAATTTATTATAGTAACAATAGGGAATATAAATGCGCTCAGCGATTATTGATATTGGCTATAATGCTATAAGAGCTGTAGTTTATGAACGAGATAGTTTAGGGGCTCCAGAAATTTTTAATGATAAATTTAAAAGTGATATTCCGAGCTTACTTGAGATGGAAGACATTGATGTAAAACATCAAACCTACTTATCATTAAAATATCTAATACATATCTTCAACCAATTATCAGTGACAACGATTAAATGCGTTGCTACTGCAGCCTTAAGAGGTCATCCAAGAACTGCGGAGTTTAAACAACTCATTAAACAAAAATTTAATATAGAAATTGATGTCATTTCCGGTGATCGTGAAGCATATCTTACTGCAGCTGGTTTATTATCTGGTATAAATGACGCACATGGTATTGCTGCTGACCTTGGTGGTGGTAGCTTAGAGTTAGCGTCAATCGCTAATAAAGAAGTAGGCAGCCTAAAATCTTTACCATTAGGTACCAAAGTCATAAGTGCCAACAATCTTGATAATTTGGAGATAATTACCAATATAATACGAACAGAATTTGGCACTTTTCATTATCCAAATTTATATTTAATTGGTGGTGCTTTTCGCTTAATCGGTAGATTATATATGGATTTTGTCCATTATCCATTAAAGAATCTGCATAATCTTGAAATTCCTCGCGCAGATTTTGAAATATATCTAGAAAAATTAGATCATATTCGAAGAATCAAACCGGTTTATGAACAACGGAAAATTGATTCTAATGCAATTCTAGTAGCCAAGGCTATGTTAGATGTCTTTTCTTCAGAAAAGGTAATAATCTCAAATTATGGCCTTAAAGAAGGAGTAAGATTTATTTCATTACCTAGAGGCGAACAAGAAAAAGATATAGTCTATGAAAGAGTGAAAGCTTTAGTAAAGCTTGATGACAATATCTGCAAACTTGATCAATATAGTGCAGTTATCGCTGACCTTTTAATAAAACCTGATGCCACTACATCTGATATAGTAAAGCTTGCTATTATGCTTGCACATTTCAATAAAAATATTGATAAAACGCTGCGAGCTAATTTTGCAGTAGAATTTATTTTAGCTTCTGATATTCCTTTTAGTCACCGCCAGCGTATAATGCTGAGTTTAAGCCTGGCATGTGCATATAATTCAAAATCTGACCTTTATATTAATAGATTGGCCAAAAGGATGATTAGTAAGCAAGATTATTGTAATAGTCAAATAATTGGTAATTTTATTAAAATTACCAAAGAAGTTGATGGGCCGGAATTTCATATTCCGTCATTTTCATTACATTTAAAAGATAAATATATTGAAATTTCAACAGCAGAAATTTTACCTAGAGTAATATTTGGTAAAGTTTGTGAACGTTTAAAAGACATTGCTTTTGCTAGAAAAACAGCTCAATATTACACGCCTTACTCTTACAAAAACTACATAGCGCCACCACTCGATACTTATACCAATTCAATTTCAAAGGAGTAATAAAATGAGCTGAGGCTTTTGGTTCGTAGAAACTACTTGAGCACTCCCATCTAAAATTTTTTATAATTAATCTGTAGAAAGTGATTTGGCATTAAAGTACCTATATTACTAAACGTAACTTATGTATCGCCTTAAATCCTAAATATACGGCTATACGCTCAATTATTAGCTCTTGTTGAAATGATATTTCTAACGATAATGCGGCATTATCGGTTTTTATATATAAGACATTTATCTTCATCCCTTTTTCACGATAAGTAGATATCTTAAAAGGGCTAGATTTTTGGCTAAAATCACCTCCAACAATTTTTGTCCAGTTCATCATAATTTCTGCAAGCAATGGGTCTTTTTTACCAACAATATTTAAGATTATTTTATTAATATCATCAATAATTGGTTTCATCTCTTAAGTCCCTAATCTGGCGTTCATTTTCAATTGACTATAGGCATTGCGTACAAAATTTATAATGTTTTTTAAGTTCATTACTTGAAATTTAAAAAATCATTATATACTATTATAGTTATAGAGTTTTCGTAGATAAAACAAATTAATTGTTAAATAAAAGGAGTATGATCATGGATATAAAAAAATGGAATCCTTGGAACTGGTTAAGCAACGAAGAAAATCATGATCACACTGGTTCAGAGACGCATAAAACAACCGCTTTCTCTAATTTTTCTAAACATCCTATGCTGCAACTACATCGAGAAATAGATCGACTATTCGATAGCACATTAAATAATTTTGGCTTTCCTTCATTAAAACCTACTAGTGATCATAATATTATGAGTGGATTTTTTAAACCTAGCATAGATATTACAGAAAGTGATAAAGAATATACAATTACCATAGAAGTACCTGGAGTAGAGGAAGAAAATGTGAATCTGGAATTAGCTAATAGAACTCTTACAATTCATGGTGATAAGAAAAAAGAAACAACTGAACAAAATAAGAATTTTCATTGCATAGAGCGTTCTTATGGTTCATTCCAACGTGTATTATCTTTACCAGATGATGCAGAAGCAGATGGCATAGAAGCAACTTTTAAGAATGGCGTACTAACTATTACCTTACCACGTAATATATTAACTAAAGATGTAAGAAAAATTAATATTAAGAAGTAAGAGAGGTCTAATGAATTCTTCGTGACCGTTGTAAATATAAAATAAGATATATAAACCTGAAATCAATACGACTCACAAAGCCGGCAACCAAAATCATTGCATGCATTAAGCGAAGCCAATCAAGAAAAAATCCATAGAGCTTTAATTTACTAATACTGCCGCATTCTCT